>JAHDDF010000415.1 GCA_020629475.1 Saprospiraceae bacterium | reverse complement strand
GACGAATGACGAAAATTAAAGGTAAAATTCTAGCTTTTCAAATTCGTAATTCATTAATTCGTAATTGAACATTGAATCATTCGTAATTGATCAAATAATTTCAAACTCCACGAATTCCTTTGTTGCGGAATGCCCTCCTATCCACAATTTGAATTTTCCGGGTTCTACGGTGAAGTCCATATCGGCATTCCAAAAATTCAAGGTTTCTCTTGACACCTCGAATTTTACGGTTTTAGTCTCACCGGGTTTCAAGGATATTTTTTGGAATCCTTTTAATTCCTTTACGGGACGGGTAACACTTCCGAATAAATCCCGGATATACATTTGTACCACTTCCTTTCCTTCCGTTTTTCCGGTGTTGGTTACTTCTACTTGAGCCGTAAAAGTATCCGTAGGCGTGATTTTATTTTTATCGATTTTTATTTTGCCGTATTTAAAATTCGTGTAGGATAAACCGTAACCGAAGGGGAACAATGGAACATAGCCCTCGTCCAAGTAATGGGAACGGTTCCCCAAGGAAGTTTGCCATGCTTCTTCGGGTATTTCGTACATCTGCGTCCATTCATTTTCATTAGCCGGTCTACCGGTGTTTTTATGGGAATGGAACATAGGGATTTGCCCTACGGCACGAAGGAAAGTAATGGGCAATTTCCCGGAAGGATTGGCTTTTCCAAGCAATAAATCCGAGATAGCAGGACCCGCCATTGTGCCGCCTTGCCAAGCGTATAAAAGCGCATCCACCTTGGGTAATAAATCGGTTAAAACCAAGGGACGACCTGCTACCACTATCATAACAATAGGTTTCCCTGTTTTTACCAATTCATCTAATAGTTCCTCTTGCGCACCGGGTAAATCCAAGTGGGCACGGCAATGCGCTTCACCGGAAAGGATAGCTTCCTCTCCCGCGAAAAATAAAATGACATCCGATTTTTTAGCTGCATTAATTGCCTCATTAAAACCATCCTTTTTTATAGTTCTACTAATTTTTAATCCGGGCGCATAATTCACCGTAACATTTTCCGGAAAATCATTTCGTATTGCATTAAGATAGGTTTGGGAATCCGCTTTTTTGCCGTCAAACGACCAAGTACCCAATTGGTCATGCGGCGCATCCGCCATCGGTCCGATTACCGCTACGGAATTTATTTTATCGGATAAAGGCAATGCGTTTTTATCATTCTTAATCAATACCGCACTTTCGATAGCGGCTTGTTTTGCCGCTTCCAAATGCTCCTTGGATAAAATGGTTTTATCATTGCTTAAAACCGGGTATGGATTTTCAAACAAACCCAAGCGGAATTTCATAATAAGTATTCGTCTAACGGCGGTATCCACCTGCTTGATATCAATTTTACCTTCCTTGATTAATTCCTCTAAATATTCATTATAAGAAGTGCTCACCATTTCCATATCCACACCAGCCCGCATGGCTTTAAAGGCGGCTTCTTTTTTATCCTTGCAATAACCGTGGTCAATCATTTCGGTTATGGACGTCCAATCGCTCAAAAGCATTCCTTGGTATTCCCACTCCTCTCGTAAAACTTCCTTTAACAACCATTCACTCCCTGATGCGGGAATATCATTCACTTCATTAAAACCGCTCATAAAACTCATGGCATCACTATCCACTGCGGCTTTAAATGGACGCAAGTAAACATCACGCAATTGGCGTTCGCCCATATTGGCACCGGTATAATCCCTACCGCCGACCGTAATACCGTATGCGGCGAAGTGCTTGGCACAAGCGGCGATGTTTCCGTCTTGATAATTCCCGTTTCCTTGTAATCCGCGGATCATGGCGGAGCCCATTTCACAGGTGAGGTGTGTATCCTCCCCCGGAGATTCCGCCACCCTACCCCATCTTGGATCACGGGTAATATCAATCATCGGCGCGAAGGTCCAATTCACGCCCTTGGCGGATGCTTCAACGGCACTGATTCTTGAACCTTCCTCCACTAAATCCAAATTCCAACTTGCGCTTTGCGCTAAAGGAATGGGAAACACGGTACGATAACCGTGAATGACATCACGTCCGATCAACAAGGGAATACCCAAGCGGCTTTTTTCCAAAGCGATTTTCTGGTACATCGTTACCCGCTCGGGATCTACCTCGTTTAAAACGGAACCTACTTTTCCCTGCTCAATCAACTTCGGAAGTTCATTTTTACTGATACCGCCGTCGAGCTGTTGCAGTTGTCCTAGCTTTTCCGCTAGGGTCATCAGCTTCAATAATGAATCCGCACGGTTTCGATTGAGGGTTTGTTCATCCGCCGTTACGGCTTTTTGAACAGGGGTTCCCTGTGCGGTTTGGAAGCAACTCCATGCTCCTAGAATCATTATCGCTAGAAACGCGACGCCAATCAGGTATCTATTCTTCATCGGTAAGGTTTTGAGCGGGGTTGTTTCAGGAGGAAAGTTAATGAATTAGAAGCAAAATTTGATAAAAAGGGAATCCACTAAAAAACATCAGGATTTTAAGTAAATGTAAATTTTCAACCTTATTTCTATCCCTTTGTTCCCCTTGCATAAAAAACATTACATTCAATCATGGGAATAGAAGAAATCAGACAAGCGCTCGCGGAGAAGGTAAAGGGGATTCCACCCATCGGGGACAAACTCAAGTTCGATTTGGACGGGCAATACATGCTTATCGATGGCACCGGAAAAGAGAACATCATTACGGATGAGGACGGGGAAGCGGATTGTACCGTCATCATGAGCGTGGATACTTACCTCAAGCTCCAACGCAAGGAAATTAAGCCCATGAAAGCTACCCTTACCCGGAAGTTGAAGGTGAAAGGCAATCTTGGGGTGGCTAAGAAATTGAGGCAGTTGATGTAGGGGATGTTTAGATAAAAAACGCAATCATATTAATGGGCTAGTATGGTTACCCTTGATTTTTTTACGTCTTTTGCCCATCCCAACCAAAATAAACCGCATTCCTAAAATTCAAAAACGGAAAGCACGTGGCGGAGCAAGAATCGGTGTTTATCGAGAGAACGGGAACCCTGAACTTTATCAACTCAATTGGATCGGTACTTAAGAAAATCGGTTTAGATCCTTTTTCTTTAAGTGCCGGTGCAATCATAAAAAGCGCTAAAAAGAAGGCTAAATTCCAAGGAGAAATTCCGGCTTCCGCCAAGGAAGGTTTGGAACAACTCATCCGATCCATAACGACGGAAGCGGAACCCAATCCCTTCGGGAAATTGGCGGTGAAACGGTTGTTTGAAAGGACATTGTATCATCGCTTGAAGATCGAGCAGGAATGTGCCAAGAATCCTTCCATTGAAAAGACGGAAATCAAGGAGCCGATTTTTATCATCGGTATGCCGAGGACGGGAACGACCATTCTCCATGCCTTGATGCATGAGGACCCCGCGCACCGTTCTCCCTTGGCTTGGGAATGCTTGTTGCCCTACCCTGCTCCCAAACCTGAGAATTTCAACAATAATGACCACTTAAACCAAGTGCGGAAAGAATTCGGGCAGTTATTCAAACTCGTTCCCGATTTCAAGAAGAAGCACCATATGGAAGCGGACTCACCCCAGGAGTGTATAGGGATCAATAACCTTGATTTTAATTCCTTTCAAACGGCGGCGCAACTCTACATTCCTTCCTACTTGGATTGGTTCCTGAACAAGGCGGATAGAACCGCTACTATGAAATTCCACAAGAAGTTTTTGCAATTCTTGCAATCCGGTGGTGTTCAATC
>JAHDDF010000414.1 GCA_020629475.1 Saprospiraceae bacterium | reverse complement strand
TCAAAAGATTGAAGCATATCTTGGTATACACCGGATTCCGTTTGGTTAGCGCCACCAAGAAACATCGATTCACCATCACAGATTTCAAAGAACAGATCCGTTTGGTAAACCGGATGAACAATAAGTTCCGTAACGATTACGGAATCACAACCATAAAATGAATTATAGCTATTCGTGTACGTCCCCGGATCACTAATAAATGACCCTTCAATAAGGGCGAATTCACCATCACAGATTTCAACGGAACGGTTTTCCAGATACACGGGATGAACCGTTAGCGTGGATACGATTAAGGAATCACAGCCGTCTATGGATTGGAGCATATCTTGGTAAACGCCGGATTCCGTTTGGTTGGCACCTCCTAGGAACATGGATTCGCCATCGCATATCTCGAACTCCAAGTCGGTTTGATATACCGGATTCACGGTAAGGTGCGAAACGATAATGGAATCACAGCCTTCAAAAGTTAAGTAGGAATCCGTATACGTCCCGGTTTCCGTTTGATTGGCTCCGCCAAGGAACATCGATTCACCATCACAGATTTCAAAGAACCGGTCCTCTTGGTAAACGGGATGAACCGTAAGGATGGAAGTAACCAAGGAATCACAACCATCCACAGAGGAATAGGAATCATTATATACCCCCCCTTGGGTGTAGAAGGTACCTTCAATCAGAATAACCTGCCCATCGCAAATTTCATAACGATTGATAATGCTGTACGTAGGGTTAACGGTAAGCGTGGTAACCACCACGGAATCACAACCAAAAACAGAGGTGTAATTATCCGTATAAATACCGGATTCCGTTTGGTTGGCTCCACCGGCGAAATACGATTCCCCGTCGCATATGTCCACCGAAATCGGGATTAAATACGTGGGTTGGACTGTTATGACTATTTCTTCTTCCGCCGTACAGCCATATTCATCCGTTATCGTTACGGGGAAATTCATGGAAAACGGTGGGTAGAACTCAGGATCGGGGCAAGTGGTACAAGAGATATAAGGGGACGGATCCCAAGCGTAATCATAATCCGTGGTAAAGGAAAAACCTAGGGTATCCCCTTCACAAAGGTCGAAATTCCCGTTGAGCCCGAGCGTGGGCACGGGTTGAATCAGGACGTCGACCCCAAATGTATCACGGGTACATTCCCCATAGAGCGTATCTTCTACTATCACTGAATAAGCTCCACCGATAACGACCTCCAAAAAAGTATCCGTACCCATGACGGGGCCCGTACCATTCTCCCCGAATGTCCAAGTGTAGATATAATCCTCACTATAAATATTGGGAACAACGGATAATATTTTGGGGGTATCCAACTCACAAAAAACGGGTGGATTGGGATTAAAAGTCAACTCAAAATTCGGTCGAATGTATACCCTTGCCGTATCACAAAGCGGGTCGAGTTGCCCTTGGCAAAAATCCGATTCGGGAATACCGCAAATTTCATAATCGATATAATCCAAGCCCGAGCCAACAGGGGCGAGAAACTGGAAGGTATCACAACCTACTTGGGAAATACAAACCAAGTTATCGTGATAAAAATCATTAGGGGTGGTAATATCCGTCCAAGTAACCGTGGTATCAATTACGCCCCCGATGGCAATGGTGGTTTCACAGCCTTCCCGGATTTCTGATTCCGGGGTGGTAATATTTCCGGGTATGGAGGTAATGGAATATTCATTAGGGTTATTTCCCGGTTTACAGAAGGTAAGCGCGAATGGCCCTGTCCCGCTTAAGCATATCGGTTCACCCACCACGGTAAGTTCTCCGCAATCCACTTGGTAATACATGGCACCCGTAGGTTCCGCCCCTGAATAAATATCAAAAGCAAGCCCTACCGCACCGGGATCCAAGGTAACCTCGAACTCGATACATCTTGGCGGTGGTTGTTGGACGATGGTATCAACACCACAGCAATATCCATCCCTCGAATCTTGCGGGGATATATATATACTATCCGGTGAACCTGTAAGATCCGCCTCATAAAATGGCACATCTTCGTCACAAACGCCGGACTGTGCGACCATTTCCGAGCCTGAAAAAGCAAGGAGAATTAAAGATAAAATCCAAGCACACTTTGGCAAACATGGCAAGAACTTCTTGCCTTTTCGTTTTTGTATTCTTTTCAACATACCGATCAGAGTGTATCAAAACACTGATAAACAACAACATACACCCCTTTAATTCATCAAATTAAAATGTGGGTGAGTGTTCATTCAAAACCAATTGCGGAGGGATTATTAGAGGGACCAATTTCTCGTAATCTTCCGCTCTATAAGATATGGAGGAAAGCTTGGGCTACGAAAGATTATTAAAAAAACGGTTCATTCATTTTACAAAGAAAACGTGACACCCAAAACCATCAAATCATGACAATCAATCATCTATAACAACAGGAAAAGCCAACTGGCATCAGTCGGCTTTTCCCGTTAAAAATTCTATTTCGTGATCTGAGGAATCCTTGTTTCTTACATCCTAGTTCCCTCTTCATTTTCAGTGGCGGCTTCTTCCAAAAACTCCTCGGTATCCATTGTTTTGTATCCTTCATCATTTACTTCGAAGGCCCCTTTGGGCAATTTTTTGGAAATTTCCACTGCCTCCATTACTATCTCCGTTAGCCCGTCAGGTGAAAAAGTAATTTCCAAGGGATAACCATCCATCCCATTAAAGTTTACTTGGTTCAAGGTATTTGTCCCGAACTCCGGCACCTCGAATTGAATTTTGTCCGTGAGGTACATTTTCATCCTGATCCCCTCGCTGATTCCCTCGGCATAATAACAATCATACCCTTGGATGGTCTTTCGTTTGGTGCGATCATATTCAATTTCTTGAACTTGCCCCGCTTCCGCTTCATCGTCGCTTATTTTCATCAAGTCCTCATCGGATAATTCCACTTTTATCCTTTCACCCATCACGTCCATGAGCATTACATTACCACGGTCCTTTATTCCTAAAAAGACATCGATTTTCATCACGCCACCCATCATATCCATGGTTACGCGATACTCGCCATCATCAATAAAAAGGGAATAGGACATCCCGTCCACCATTGCGGCAGCTTCGTTATCCACCTCTCCGTCGGTAACCTTCATTACAAATTTCACGAATCCCTTATCCGTCAATTTTTTCTGCGCGAAAACGGCGGAAACACCAAGGGTCATGATGAGAAAAGAAAACAATAGTCGTTTCATGTGATTTCTATTTTTGGTAATCGTATATAAGTAAGACTCAATTACCGCTTAATGTGAGTAAAAAAGTTTTGGGATTCCTAGCTTATCGATGAATGTAGCGGGTTTTCGGATACAAGTCAAGGCATCACCGTCGTGCCGCACACCTCACGCAGCTCGTACTTTGGGGCATAAACATCAATCGTTTGGCTTGGATGGGATTACCGCAGATGGTGCAATTCCCGAAATCGGATTCATCTAATTTTTCCAATGCCATGCGCATTTTCGCCAATCTCCCCCTAGCGATCCTCAAGGAAGCTTCGGCAACGCTTTTATTATTAATGGCATCCATACGGGTAATCCGCCCCAAGGAATCCTCCGGCGCGATGGGTTTGGTCTGATCCTTCAACTCCTCAATGTTCGCTTCCGTTTCGGCAATGGAATCCATTAGCTTTTTACGGAATTCCTCCTTTTCCTCTTGGGTCATTTTCTTTTAGATTTTGGCTTTGATAGGCAAATCTGTTGCTGGATTTTCAACTAGGTGCTCCTCTA
>JAHDDF010000413.1:2328-3740 GCA_020629475.1 Saprospiraceae bacterium | reverse complement strand
GTAAAATTTTTACGGATTGTAAAGATTCTTTAGGGAATTGATGTTTTAAATCATGTACCGCAACGTCTTCATATTCCAAGAAGAATTTCCCTAGGGTTTGGTTGTGGAATGCGGCATTGGAATGGGCGGAATTTAAAATACCTTCCGTGTATTGAAAAGTATGCGCGAAATTGAAATAAATAAAAATACCGCAAGCAAAAATGATGATTGCCTTTTTCCAATATTCCTCCCAAAATATTTGAATAAAAAAGGCAAGTGGAATGCTTAATAATGCATAAATATCAACCATTGGCCTAGAACCGAACCCGTTGATATAATTCCAACACCACCAACTATAAATTATGAAAATGTGAAGCGGTACGTATAGTATTGTCGGTAATAAAAATTCCCTGTGTTTAAATAGCATTAGCGTACCGGCAATGGCAAAACACATGATAGGGGTAAAGGTGAGCCAGCCGTTTTCATAGCCCAATAATCCAAGCTTCCATTGACTGTTATAAAAGTCGAATCCTTCCTCCTCGTAACTGTAATATAAAAACGAACCGGTAGCCCATTTCCAATACAATAATTGTATGGAACCAATGGCTACACATATTAATATACTAAGGAAGAATTTTTGATAATGTTTAAAGAATTGACCAAAACGATTAATGATATCCTTGCCTGAAGTTATTCCGATACTTATCGGAATAATAAAAGCTAAAACCTCATTGGGTCTACTTAAACCAATAAACCCTACTGCGGTACCAATCCAAATCGCGTCTTTCCATTTAAAATCTTTCCAAAAATCCAAGGAAGCCCTAATAAGAACGGCATGAAGCGCAAATAGAAAAGGGTGTGCCATTACCGTTTGGTAACCGGAGAAAAAATACAAATTGGTCCCTAGTCCTAAGGCTAGCAAGGTCATCATAGTTACCCCTTCCCCGAAGCGGGGTAAAAGTACTTTTCGTAATTCCCATAAACCCCAAGTGACATAAAATGGCGCGGCAAACTGCACTATATAACAATAAATTAACGAGTAGCCGTCAGCCGGGTATTGGGGAAGAATGAGGGCAAGAAAATGAGCGATTAAAAAGAAGGGAAATAAAAGCACCGCAATCCCCGCAGGATATTTCATTACTTGCCGCCCTTCGCCCAAATGTTTTGCTTCGTCAATCCGTAAAGGATTACCGTTGTCAATAAAATCTCCGGGATGGTATGTTGCCCTTATTTCAAGAGAAGTTTCCAGTGTACCTAAATCACCATGAATAAAGGTAGCCGGTAAATACCCGTAGTATCCCCAACAATCACCGCCGCCCTGCACGAAATCCCACCGATTAAAAAACAAGCAGGACGCCATGAAAAATAACCCAAGACCAATAACCGTATACTTGGAAGCCACGGGGTGGAGTTAAGGAGTGAAAGAGGGAAAG
>JAHDDF010000413.1:0-2228 GCA_020629475.1 Saprospiraceae bacterium | reverse complement strand
ACATAACCACGGTTAACCCAATAAACGGGAGAGCCGTAATACGGATAAGTAAATTCCCTTGGGTCATTGGTGACCTGACCGGCACTGGATTTATCCTTGTACTCCCTTGGGTACGCCCACATTAGCATCGGGAGTTTTTCCTTCTTGTCAAGATCGTAATCGGCAGGGAGGTAAAGGGTAGCGGAAAGTTCCACGCCATCTTCTCTCGTATATTTTACCAATTGCTTTTTGATACCCTCCATTCCTACGAAAGGATTAGGGAAATTGGTAAGTGGACGAACGTTATTTCCCCTGCGGAAAATATTTCGGATTTGGTAGTTCGGATATTCATTAGGTGATTCTACGCGGGTTAAAATATCCCCTTTCCTGATATCCAATACGGCAGCAATGGTTTCCAAACGTTCCGGGTCTTCCGCGCGCCAAAGACGTTTGGTTTCCATGGATTTGATATCAAAAGCATCCACGAAAGGCTTTCTTCCTTCCTTAGTGTATCCGTCTCCTTCTAGGTAAAGTTTTCCTTTGCCCATAACCAAAACGCGTCTTCCGTATTCGTTTCTTTCCGTTACGAAATCTCCCGGATCGGTATAGCGGTCCTGGTAGTTACGGTCATAAATCATCCTTGGCGCCATTTTACCCGTAGAAGGGTTGAACAAGTACGCCTTGGTATTTCTGTCGTTCCACCAATAATCATATGCCACGGCAATATCATCATTGCCCCAATCCACGGAATAAAAACGATTGATGGTTCTTAAGGTTTCTTTGGGTGAACCCTTGAAAGGTGCATCCAATTGATACAAAATATCACGGTGTTTTACCTCCTTTGCCGGATCGCCTTCATCCTGTGCTTCACACCAATAAAGGGTAGAAGGTTTATCCGCACGCCAGCTGATATTCCTTGGTCCTTTTCTTACCGCCATGAATCCTTTTGGTAAGTCTTCCACCAAAGGCGCGTCCAAGAATTTTTTGATAAGGATACCGTTCGTATCATAAATATTGACGGTATACGGGAAACGGCTATAAGGAACCAAGTAAGAGAAAGGCCTGTGCATTTCCGTTACCATCACGTATTTGCCGTCAGGACTGAAGGAAACGCTGCGGTACATACCCGTGGTTTTCCAAGGCAGTTTTCCGCCTTTCATATCCACCACGAATAATTCGGAGCGTGTTAATTGCTCAAAATTTGCCTCGTCCATCGGGTTCTTTAGCAAATCCTGATAGGTACGGTTTTGGGCTTTTTTCCCGTCCGTATTTTCGGAAACGGTAGGGCCTAGAGGAACTGCGTTTTCCGTATTAATTAGAGGCTTTTTGTCTTCAGGAAGAAATTTTACGATGAGTCTTTCGGAATCCTTAAACCAATAGAAAGGGGATCCCACGTTCGCGTTCAGGGTCGCATCGGTTAATTTGTGTGCTTCGGCTTTCGCTACATCAAGAACCCAAAGTTCAACACCGGTTTCCGCCGTAATATTAAATGCGATTTTGGTTTGGTCAGGTGACCAGGAGATATTGGAAATCCTTGGGTTTTCAGGCAATCCTTTTACCGGAATTTCTTTTCCGCCATTCGTTTTCTTTACGGATAGGCCATTATAATATCTTGCCCGGCTGGACATATTGGTTACGGGATTAATACGCAATCCGCCCAATCGCATTTCCTTTTCCGAAAGTTCAAGGATGGATTTATAGGGATCGCGGTAAATGAGGACCATGGTCTCCGCCTTATCATCGATTCTAACGATGGGCGCCGCCTTGTAATCCACCAAGTCCAATATGTCCTTGTGCGGTTTTTGGTATTCAATGTCGATTTGAGCGTCAAGCATCATAGTGAACGAGAGTAAAAGGGGAAGTAAGATTAAATTTTTCATGGTGAGGATGATTTACGGGTAAATATACAGAAAGACCTCGCAGGTCAGGGAACCTACGAGGTCTTTCGTTACAGATTATCATAAAGTGAAAGAATACGGATTATCCCGCTTTCTCGTCCACCTTCTTTTTTTCTTCTTCCTTGATCCCCTCCTTGATTTCATCCTCGATGGATGATTTCGCCCTATTGAATTCACGGATACCTTTTCCTATACCACGCGCCAATTCAGGTATTTTTCTACCACCGAAAAGCAACAAGACTACCACGAGGATAATGATTAACTCGGGTCCGCCGGGGATACCTAATAATATGAATAAGCTATTCATTTCTCTAGATTTTATGCAAATATACAACCTTTTGCTTTCGGGGT
>JAHDDF010000412.1 GCA_020629475.1 Saprospiraceae bacterium | reverse complement strand
ATACCCCAAAAGATAAAAAACTGCGTTTTCCCCTTTTTGCTTTCAATTTCAAAAAATGAAAGACCCGCGAGTAGAAGCGTAAAAAGACCACTAATAAGTGCAAAAGAATGATTACCGTCCGGGATATAGAATGCTGAAATAATACCTAGTAGCATTAAGCCACTTCCTACCAATAAAAAATTGGATTGGCGAATGTCTCTTCGAGAAAGAATGTATTTATATCGCTTGTGGAGCCGTAGGATGGTATGGAATAAAACACTACCGTACCAATTAATCGTGAGGTATATAAATGCAAGGAAACTTAAGAAGATCATTCCCTTGAAAAATACGATACATAATATAATATTTAAGGGCGACCATTGTATGATGTAACGGGTAAATGAGTTACCCAAAAAATATCGGAAAATAAAGTTTTTGCTTCTGAGGTTTTCAAGCAATACGGATTTTGAGAATTCATCGTTTGGATTCAAGCGAAGCGCCTCCATTACGTTTTCCCATGCTTCATGGTTTTTAATGCCGGACTCATTCAATATTCTGGCACGGGTACTCAAAAAGAAGGAGCTATTGGGGTTCGCTCTAAGCCCACGTTCCGTAAATTCCCTAGCCAGGGAATTTTCCCCTTTTTGAAGGGCTTGAATGGTTTTACATTCAAGTACCGATTCATCTTCCGGTGCCATCCCTTCAGCAGGGACGATATATTTTTCCGCACGGAGCGGTTGGTTATTATCCAAGCAAATACTAGCCGCCCGAATCAGGTAGCTGAAATTATCCGGGATAATTTCCAAGGCGGATTTAATATGCTCCATCGCCTTCCCGTATTGCTCCTGGTTCTGGTGATAGAAGGCATATAAGTAATGAACGTCTTCTTGGTAGGGTGTTTCCTTGGCAAACCACTCCAAGGTGCCCTCCATGTTTTTCCAATCCTCCAAATTCAAATAGCAAACCGCCAATTTCCAAAGAAGAGGGTGGCGCGTCTCGGATGTGCCTAGGTTTTCCCGGATGAGTTGAACGGCATCCCGGAAGCGTCCCAGATCCATTAATTGTTGGGTTCTTGCGTGAACGTTGTTCTCCATTTTACAGAAGCCCTAAATTAATCCCCAAGCCTGCTGATATGAAATGACGATTGAGGGAGACGTCACCATATAGTGGAAGTACACCCGCCTGGAAAGTAGGCCGGAGTCTTAGTCTCAAGGTTTTGTTTTCCCAGATGTCAAGTCCGAAACCAATTTCCGAAAAAATAAGAAAGGTCCGGAAGGGTTCAGTGTAGTCCTCTTCTTTACCAACGGTTTCCTCTCCATTGAAAATTCTTTTATTCTTTATTGAATTATAAAGATTAAAAGCAGGAGAAATACCACCTTGAATATGCATTCTGTCGTGAAAATCCCAAATAATAATAATAGGGATCTCCAAGTAATGACTATTCCTGAAAAAGCGGATTTCCTCTGTTTCATTCAAGCCGGCGAAATATAGGGTTTCCCAATCCGTCCGGTTTCCTTTGTTCTGGTAACCGATACCTGTTCCTAGAGAAATTTTTTCGCTTAATTCGTAATGCGCCAATAAACGGACACCTACGGATGGTTTCCACGTTTCGATGTCCCGGAATTCTTGTTCGACCGTCTCCGAAGTTTCACCGTCATTGCTAATTAAGGGTAAGGTATAATTGGGGAATAAATCCAAGGAAAAGGACCAATTATTCTGGGCTGATAAGGGCGCCGAAAATAGAAAAATGAAGCTAAGGATTATTATGGGTTTCATAATTCAAATTTTGGGTATTAAGTAGTTGTAATAAAGTCTAATATATCGATTTTACAATAAAAAAAAGCCTGCTGAAGAAAATTCTTCCTCAGCAAGCTTGATAGTATCCGGCATTAAGATTTAATCTACCTCCGTATTCGGCGAGAATAAGCTCTTTAAATTCCTTTCCCAATCCGCCTTTTTCATATCATATTCCTGACGTTCCACCGGTGCCGCTTTTTTCTTGGTCTGGGCATAAGGAGGAGCTACTTTGGCACCCTTTGCACGTTCGTCCTTTACCTCTTGGATGGCTTCTTCACAAAGGCTGCGGAACTCGCCTCGGATACCCATCAATCCACCCTTGGTTTCTTGCGGGATTTCGGCAGGAAGCGTTTCCATAGTGGAAAGCACCTCCTTGAGGTAGTTCTTGGTATTGTCGTACCATTCATCCCAACTTACTTGAAATTCTTCATTAAAAACCTTGTATTCTCCCTTGTCGTGATCCGAGTATAACCAAGGCTTACGATAAGTCAAAGCCCTCAGGTTTTGAACGGTATCGGTATATCCTGAAACTTCAATCCCCTTGGGATAAAAATAATAGGTTCTCTCCTTGAGTTGGTACATCGGATTTCCGTCTTGCGGCTCCACCAAATCCCCGCCGGCGTCAAGTTCATAAACGGCAAGTAGGTTATCTTCCTTGTCGGATAAGTATAGGGTGGTGCCATTGCCGTAGCCCCCGCAGTCATGGTCGCTTTTTACGAGCTTGAAAGTCTTATTCTCATAAGATGTAGTGATTGACATGCAATCCCCGCCTTCGGATTCTATGGTTTCACCCTTGGTCATGGTCGACAAATCCAAGGAATTCGGGTTCGGATAAACCACGGGCGCATTATCCGGTACTTTGGTAATAACCTTACCGTCTTCCCCTTTTTCCGTTGAAGGCGCATCCGCCGCGATATCGGAATTTTCCGCTATGGAAATGTCTCCCTCGTTTGAGGTACTAGGTGTGCAGGACCATATAAATCCGGCTAGTAAAAAAACAGTTAGAAATTTGAATTCTATTCTCATGACGATTGATTTTCGATGCTTGGTTTCATAGAGGTTATTTTGAAATAAGATCCAATAAGGAATCCGTATAGGGGACGGGGTGAGAGATGGTCGTTAAATCAAATTCACTCGCATGAATCCTTTTGACCCGGACTTTTTGGAGTTTACCCAGCTGGTGCTTGAATCCTTCGATTCCGTAACAATGCGAATCCCACTCTACGCCCGGGGCGGGTGGCCTATCGGTATAACTCACTTGTAGACAATCGATGGGTTGTCCGTGCGAACCGGTTAGTTTTAAAATCTTTGGACCTACCCAAAATTCGATTATTTCCTCCTTTTTAAATTGGACATCCTTAATGGTTTGAAGGACCTCTTTTATCGTATAGGAGATACCTTCCGCATCCATCAGCGTGGGGTCGGGTTTGTAGGTCGTTTTTGTAACGATTACTTTATAGAAATTCCCTTCCTCATAATCAAAATTCCCGATGTAGGAACAGAGTGGTTCCACGTCGGAAAGAATGACCATGCCATCCGGGGCTTGCGTCATTTCAGTATTGTATGATACATTGTAGCAATCATACTTATTGCCGTGAAGGCCTACCGCTTCAGGACCGTAACGTGAATCCACCCACATGGTGATATCTTCCGTTTTTTCAATGGCTCTTCCGCTTCCGTCGGTAACAATGGGTTCTACTTTTGGTGTACAGGAGAGTAAGCCGCTAATCGTAAATAGCAGGAATAAAAAAAGGTGCCTTGTTTTCATTTTGAGCTGATTGATAACTGAGAAAAAATGGTATTAAGAGCTTGTTTAAAATTTAGTAATTGGTCTACGAAGCTCACTTTTTCGCTTACTTTTCGTTGAAAAAACGGGCTTGATAGCGCTGCTATCACCCTATTTTTTCGCCTCAATTAAGCAAAAAATTGATGCTTCTCGACATAAAGACCAAAATTTAAACAAGCTCT
>JAHDDF010000411.1 GCA_020629475.1 Saprospiraceae bacterium | reverse complement strand
CAATCGGTATATTTGACTCCGGCGTTGGCGGCCTTACGGTTGCCAACGCCGTTGTTCATTCCATGCCCCAAGAAAGCATTATCTACTTCGGGGATACGGCGCATTTGCCTTACGGCGATAAATCCCCCGCTACCATTCGCCGTTATTGCGAAGCCATCGTTTCCTTCTTAATAGAACAAGGTTGTAAAGTCATCGTAATGGCTTGTAATTCCGCTTCCGCTACCGCTACGGATTTTCTACAGGAACGGTTTAAGGGCGGTCCTCAAATCATCAACGTTATTGATCCTTTGGTGGAGGAAGTCGCTAAAAATGATTATTCCTCCGTTGGCGTAATTGCCACCAAAGCCACTATCGGTTCTAAGGTATACGAAAGGGAACTGGCAAAACTCAGCCCCAAGACGACAGTAAAGACATTGGCTACCCCGCTCCTTGTCCCCATGATTGAGGAAGGCTTCTTCAAAAATGACATCAGCCACGCCATTATCGAGAATTATATTTGTCGCCCAAAGTTTGATGACATAGAGGCGTTAATGCTTTGCTGTACGCATTACCCGCTTATCAAAAACGAAATCAAGGAAATACTGAACCGTCCGGTTCATGTATACGATAACGGGGAAGCAGTAGCCCGCTACGTAAAATCCCGCCTTGAACAAGAAAATCTAGTCAACAACTCCCCAAAAGCACCCAAGCACCGCTTCTTCGTTTCCGACCTTACGGAATCCTTCGAAAATACGACCCGCTTGTTTTACGGTAAGGAGGTCAGTCTGCAGAAAAGGATTCTTTTGGAGTCTTAGGGGGCCTATTCGTCCGACGACTGTAGTCGTCTGACGAACACACGGTCGTCTGACGAATGAAGGCAGCAGCAACCCTAAGGCAACCAATACCTCACGAACTCCGCCCCGTCCATTTTCCAAGTCGTTTTAGAAAGCGGTGGATTGGCATAATACCGGTTCAAGATATCCGCATGCTCAACCTCGATTAAACCCGCGTTTTCCGCTTGGATATATCCTGTTTTTCCGTTCGTCGTTTTCACGAAAAACCAATTACGGATTTTCTTTTTCCCGTGTTCCAAAACGTATTCCTCATAATGCTTGATGATGGTAATACGTTCCGTATTGGGAATATAGGTAAGCGTTTTCGAACCACGCTCCGGCTCCGGTTTCAAAGGCGTACTTTCATAAACGCCACCACTGATGTCCATCCTAGTCTCTCCATAAGCACTAGAGAACTCTTTTTTTCTGGCATCCCATGAAAGGTAATCCGTAACGTACTCCATACACCGTTCCCGGCGCTTAAAACGGGGATCAGCCTCGTGGTGCGCGTACTTGGAGCAAGGAACATAATCTACGTAGGAGATACGAATACCTTTATCCTCTATATCAATGTATTTGTACAAGGAAGGGGAAGGGAATTCATTATCGTAGGCAAGTGTAAAATGTTGCCTAAAAACGGAACTAAACGTTCCCGCCTTCAAGGAAAAAATCTCGATTTCCCTTTGATCTAAATGACTGCCCACATTAAGCGTACTCCTTTGGATAATGATTTCAGGAACGGCATCTCCTGTTAAATCACGGGTTTGTACGTCCTTGATATCCGTTTCGCCACGGGCACTTTCTCCCGCGCAGCGAAGCAAGATGGATTTCCCTCTTGCATTGGTAATCACCAAGTAATACTCATTGTACAAGGGATTCATATAATCATGAGCGTGGAAATTATCGCGTCCTTGGATAGAGGCAATCCACATAAGACTATTCTCGAAGCCTTGCCCTAAATCGATTTGCTTGCGGTGCAAGGGAAGTAGGACGGGTTCCACATCATTTTTTTCCACGTAAACCGCTAGCCCATCACCGAAGATCCACCCGGTTCTTTTGTCCGGGGTTTCCACCTTGTACCACTTGAATTTTTGTTTCTGATCCGCATCGGGATGTTGCTTCGTGGTTTCATCCAAAACACGGAACAATGCCCCTTCGCGGTAAGTATGGTTGGAATGATGGATAAACGTACTATCCTCGTACAATACCACTTGATTCAAAGCTGCAGCGGAGCGTTTGTCAATTTCAATAGCCTGAGCGCGGGTACCGCACAAAAGGACAAAGGCAAAAGCAAACATCAAGGAAAAACGGAAGTCCATCATGATCAGAACCAAAGTTCGTATTACAATAATCAATAAAGGATAAAACGCTGAATGTAAAATTATAGCGCACTTATCATTATTTGTTAATATAAGCAATAACTACGCCGAACGCCATCCTTAAGGCAATCTATGCCCTTGGATTATCATATTTTTAACAGAACCGGTGTTTTGGTGACGGGCAGAAGCAGCATTAGAAAATTAAGGAGAAGCAAAAACCGGGATTCGGAGTTTTTTTTAACCCTTAGGGAAAACGGCTAAAAACCTAACTAGAATGCAAAAAGTCCCAGTGAAGTGAATCACTGAGACTTTACTTGCGCCTCTTCAATCCCGAAAGCCTTCGGGATGAACCTTACCCGAAAGTGTCAGGGGTTCGGAGCAACAGTCATCATAAATATTTCAGCAAAAGTTTTTCACTGATTTCAGGGTAGCTCTTGAGATTCAGAATATACTTTTTACTCTTCATCCGCTTAACGTGATTTTCAATTCGCAAGGCTTGTTCCTTCGATGCACATTCCAAGACGTAAAACAACTCCCACGGTTTCCCCTTCGAAGTCCATTTATTTTCATAATAATCAGAGTTATGCCGTTCTAAACGAGTCTCGACATTATGGGTTTCACCCGTATAAAATCTATTCAAGGACGGGGAATAAAGAATATAAACGTAATGCATTGGAATTCTAGTTAATTGGGATTCATAAAACGAAAAAAGGGAAACAAGTTTTCACTTGATTCCCTTTTGCGCCCCTTCAATCCCGAAAGCTTTCGGGATGAACCTTACCCGAAAGTGTCAGGGGTTCGGAGCAACGGTCATCATAAATATTTCAGCAAAAGTTTTTCACTGATTTCAGGGTAGCTCTTGAGATTCAGAATATACTTTTTACTCTTCATCCGCTTAACGTGATTTTCAATTCGCAAGGCTTGTTCCTTCGATGCACATTCCAAGACGTAAAACAACTCCCACGGTTTCCCCTTCGAAGTCCATTTATTTTCATAATAATCAGAGTTATGCCGTTCTAAACGAGTCTCGACATTATGGGTTTCACCCGTATAAAATCTATTCAAGGACGGGGAATAAAGAATATAAACGTAATGCATTGGAATTCTAGTTAATTGGGATTCATAAAACGAAAAAAGGGAAACAAGTTTTCACTTGATTCCCTTTTGCGCCCCTTCAATCCCGAAAGCTTTCGGGATGAACCTTGGACAATTTGGTGGTTTTAACCGTTTGTTGAATACCTAAGAAGCAGCTTCTCCCCGATTTCCGGATACTTCTTAAGATTCGCGATGTACTTTTTACTCTTCATTTTTTTGATATGCCTTTCAATAAGAATGGCTTGTTTTTTTGATTTGCATTCGAGGAAGAAAAACAATTCCCATGGCTTTCCTTTAGCCGTCCATTTGTTGTCGTAATAATCGGAATTGTGTTTTTCTAGCCGGGAGGGAATGTCATGCGTTTCTCCCGTGTAGAATTTATTTAGCAAAGGAGAGTATAAGACATAGATATAATGCATTGAGGTATTGATTTTGGGGTAAAGAAAAAACAAAAAAAAGGAACCAAGCTTTCACTTGATTCCTTTTTGCGCCCCTTCAAGGACTTGAACCTTGGACCTACGGA
>JAHDDF010000410.1 GCA_020629475.1 Saprospiraceae bacterium | reverse complement strand
TGGTATTATAGAAGAAAAAAGCACCTAGGATTTCATAGCCCTAGGTGCTTTTAGATATGGTTGACGAGGTTGGCTGCCTCGGTAATCAACCCGGAAGAATTACCGATACAAATACATATACCGGTTCCTATCCAACTCCCTAAAGAACGGGTCATTCAAGTCCTTGATGAAGCGGATCGCCTCACCGGTGGATTTCATTTCCGGTCCTAGGTTTTTGTCCACGTTCGGGAACTTGTTGAAGGAGAAAACGGGCACCTTAATGGCGTAGCCGTCCAGTTTGTTCTCCATCTTGAAGTCCTTCAGTTTCTTGTTGCCAATCATCACATGGGTAGCGATATTCAAGTAAGGCACTTGGTACGCCTTGGCAATAAAAGGCGTCGTACGGGAACCACGCGGGTTCGCCTCAATCACGTATACCTTCTCGTCCTTAATGGCGAATTGGATATTGATCAATCCCTTAATCTGTAGCGCGAAAGCGATACGGCGGGTGTACTCCTTCATATCCTCAATCACCTTATCGGAAAGGGAGTAGGTAGGAAGCAAAGCGGCGGAATCACCGGAGTGGATACCGGCAGGCTCGATGTGCTCCATGATACCCATGATGTGAACGTCGTCACCATCACAGATGGCATCTATTTCCGCTTCCTTGGCGCGCTCCAAGAATTGGTCGATAAGGATTTTATTATCCGGGATGTGCTTGAGAATGGAAAGTACCTGCTTCTCAAGCTCATCGTTATTAATCACGATACGCATACGCTGGCCACCCAAAACGTAGGAGGGGCGTACAAGTACGGGATAAGTCACGCGATTGGCTACCTCCAATGCCTCATCGGCATCAACGGCGGAACCGTAGCGCGGGTAAGGAATATCAAGCGTTTTCAAAAGATCGGAGAATACCCCGCGATCCTCGGCGATGTCCATGTGCTTGAAGGAGGTTCCGATGATCGGAATACCTTTCTCATGGATTTTACGCGCCAGTTTCAAGGCGGTTTGACCGCCCAACTGTACGATTACACCTTCCGGCTTCTCGAAGTCCAAGATTTCCTCCAAGTGCTCCCAGAAGATAGGCTCGAAATACAGTTTGTCCGCAATATCGAAATCCGTGGAAACGGTTTCCGGATTACAGTTCACCATAATGGCTTCGTAACCGGCTTCCTTCAAGGCAAGGATTCCGTGTACGCAGCAGTAATCAAACTCGATTCCCTGTCCGATGCGGTTCGGTCCGGCACCAAGCACGATGATTTTCTTCTTGTCCGTTACCTCGCTCTCGTTTTCGGAATCGAAAGTGGAGTAGAAGTAAGGCGTTTTTGCTTCGAACTCAGCGGCGCAGGTGTCCACCATCTTGTAGGTACGGTGGATGCCGAGGTCACGTCGACGCTTGGTCACGTGCTTCTCCTCGATACGCATCACCCAAGCGATTTGGGCATCCGAATATCCTACGGCTTTCAACTCACGCAAGAAGCCCTCGTCTAAATCGTCCGCTACGTTATAACGTTGGAGCTTTTGCTCCATCTTCACCAAGCGCTCGATTTGGATGATGAACCAAGGATCAATCCCGGTAAGCTTATGTATGGTACGCTTGGGAACACCCAAACGAAGGGCGTCTTTCAAGCGGTAAATTCTATCGTCGGAAGGGGTTTCCAAGCGCTTCAGGATGTCTTCGGTACGAATCCATTCCTTCATATCGGCGCCAAGCCCCATTCTGTTATTCTCTTGGGATTGGCAAGCCTTCTGCATTGCCTCCAAGAAATTACGCCCGATTGCCATTACCTCTCCTACGGATTTCATCTGAAGCCCTAGGGTATGGTCGGCACCGTGGAACTTATCGAAGTTCCAACGCGGCATTTTTACGATAACGTAATCCAAGGTAGGCTCGAAGTAGGCGGAGGTCGTCTTGGTGATTTGATTTTTCAATTCATCCAAGGTATACCCAATGGCGAGCTTCGCCGCAATCTTCGCGATGGGATAACCCGTTGCCTTGGAAGCCAAGGCGGAAGAACGGGATACACGCGGGTTGATTTCAATGGCAATCAATTCCTCCGTTTCCGGATTCTGCGCGAACTGTACATTACAGCCTCCCGCAAAATTACCCAAGGAGCGCATCATCAGGATGGCGTCATCACGCATTTGCTGGTAAGCGGTATCGGATAAGGTCATGGCGGGTGCCACGGTGATACTGTCTCCCGTGTGGACACCCATCGGGTCCAAGTTTTCCACGGTACAGATGATCACGACGTTGTCGTTGGAATCACGCAATAATTCCAACTCGAACTCCTTCCAACCGAATACGGCTTTTTCCACCAATACCTCGTGGGTAGGGGATGCCTCCAATCCACGACGAAGCGCGGTGGGGAAATCTTCTTCCTTCCACACGAAACCACCACCGTGGCCTCCTAGGGTATAGGAAGGACGGATCACCAAGGGGAATCCGATGTCTTGGGCAGCTTCCATTCCTTCCAAAAAGGAATTGGCGATATGGGACGGCGCAACGCTCATACCCAATTTTACCACGTGCTCACGGAATACCTCACGGTTTTCCGCCAACTCGATGGCATCCAAATCCACCCCTATCAAACGGACGTTGTATTTCTCCCACAAACCTACTTTTCCTGCTTCAATGGCAAGGTTCAAGGCGGTTTGTCCGCCCATCGTAGCCAATACGGCATCGATTTGTCGTTCTTGGAGAATTTGCTCCAAGCTTTCAACGGTAAGCGGTAATAGGTAAATGTGATCCGCAGTCACCGGATCGGTCATGATGGTAGCCGGATTGGAATTGATCAGGCTCACCTCAATACCCTCTTCCCTGAGGGAACGAGACGCTTGAGATCCTGAATAATCAAATTCACAGGCTTGACCGATAATGATGGGACCGCTGCCTATAATGAGGACGGATTTGATGGTATTATCCTTCGGCATTGGGAATGCAATTTTTTAAACTGCCCACAAAGGTAGAAAAAGACCCGCTTTTACATGCTTAAGTTTTAAACATTGATGTGGATAAATCCCCTTGTCGGCATTGTGACGGATTCGGAAAGGTAAACGGAATAGCTTGGGGAGTGTTTATAGGAAGACGTAAGATAGAAGATGTAAGATGTAAGATTGGCTTTGGGGCATTACTAAGTAAAAGGGTCTAAGTCATGAATTTTCCTAGGCTTATGTATACATTTTCCTATTTATCTTTCAATAAGTCTTACATCTTCTATCTTACGTCTTAAATCTACACGAATGAAAAAATACATCCCGTTCATCATCCTAGTTGTAGCCGTAGCCGGATATTATATAGGTAGGCATTTTTATTTCAAACCGGCATATGATTCGGGACAGGTAGCACCTGACTTTACGGGTACGCGCCCGGATGGAACCACTTTTAAGCTGAGTGATTTAAAAGGGAATTATGTCCTGTTAGATTTTTGGGGTTCTTGTAAGGCGAACCCGGGGTTGGTGGCATTATATGATAAGTATAACGGCAAATCCTACAAGGATGCGGATAATTTCGAAATCGTGAGCGTGGGAATGGAACGTAGAGAAGCTTCTTGGTTAAAGGCGATAGAAAAGGATGGTTTGAAATGGTCTTACCACACCGCTGATTTTACGGAACGCGGACAAAACGCATTCGAAACGGAATTGGCAATGGCATACGGCATCAAATGGGCACCTACCACATTTTTGCTTGATCCCAAGGGGAATATTTTAGAGGTAAGCCCAAGTAAGGATAAGTTGGATGCGTTCTTGGCGGATAAATTGAAATGAT
>JAHDDF010000409.1 GCA_020629475.1 Saprospiraceae bacterium | reverse complement strand
TAAAACATTATCCATCGTACATATTTATTTTTTGAGATAAAAAACTATTCCACTTCCATTAGAAGCCCTGCAGCACGTCATTAATATGCTCTGCACTTAACGGGGTGCCTCCGGCGACGCCCCTAAGAAATAACCGGTCGGTTCCGACCTAGTTGGAGACCCAAAGGGTTGACTATTCCCTAGAGTCGTCACACGGGACGGCTCTATAAACGGCATCAAAAAGTTAGCTGCAAAACTTTATCTTTTGGGTAGAACATAATAATGACGCACTTCAAATGTCCTATAACAGAACAATAAAACTATTCATCAGAAGAAGCATTCCCGATGGAATTTAGAGAAAATGAGAAAAAATTCCCCCACGAATAGTCATGTCCTTCATTAATATCAGCAATTAATTCCACACGTCCTAGATTCATAGGTTTCTCTAAGGATAAATCCATTGTAAATTCAATATCCTCTACATTAACTACACCTAAATTTGATTCTTCAAAAGTATGGTGTAGCAAATCTATGAATGTGTTGAAATTATTTGCCAAATAACCTACATTGATAAAGGCTCCTTCTTCCTTACTTATCCATTCATTTGGACCTATTGCACGTACTTCTACTAAGGCTAAAAATATTCTTCCCTTTCCATAATTTTACGACTTACCGCTTCTGTAAACGTTCCATTCTTTTCTTTTGATACCTATTGGACTCAAACAACCTTTTATTTTTCACGGCAATTGCACCCTTATCCAATAACATATCCTGAATTTCATAGGGTGGTTTATTTGAAATAATAATATCCAATGCCGTATTCCCTCTTGTATCGACATGATTTAGTTCCACATTATTCTCTAAAAGTAGCATTAAAACCTCTTCTAATCTTTTGCGATCCGACTCACTTATATAAGGATCTCCCCTATCGTATAATAAATGATGAACAAGAGGAATACCTTCAATTTCTAAATTAATGTCTCCCTTAAAATTAATGAGCACTTGAAAAAATTCAGGTCTATCCAATGATAATCGTAAGACATTATCTCCTTGGCTATTTATGAAATTTGGATTGGCTCCTTTAGCTAACAGTTCCTTGACTTTATCCAGCCTTATTTCATCATAAACAGGATTAAATAATTCCAGTAATTCCTCTTCCATTTTAGAGCATGTTTAAAATCACTCATGACACTGTAAACAAAAATAAAACTAAAATAAAAATTCCCTTATCAACAAAAAAAACGGGGCGCTCCTTTCGGAACGCCCCGTGTAAACCATTAAATAATTGACGTTGAATCACCCATTAATCAATAACTGAAAACCTATTTGTTTCTCGTTCAAAACCATTGTCCAAGCTTAGGAAATATAAGCCTGATGGCAATGCTTCTACATTTAATTCAATTCTGTCAACGCCATTCCCTTCTATCACTCTCTCGATTAGGACCTCTCCTGAAATGGAAGTTACCCTTATCGTAATATTAGATTGCTCTGCCGTTTCGAAATCAACGAACAACTCCTGCTTGGTCGGGTTCGGGGAAATGTTCAAGATGGAAACGCCCTTGGAGCTTCTTCTTACCACGATGGTGGGTGAGTAGGTATAAGAACCGTCCTCGTCCACCATTCTTAAGCGGTAGTAGGAAATATTCAATGGCGCTCTATCATCAAAGCCGTAGCTTGTAATATCAGCGGAATTACCAATGGCTTCTACCTCACCGATACCTTCGAATCTGAAGTTCGGGTTAGCGGAACGCTCTACCTCGAAATGGGAAGCGTTCTCCTCGGTAGCGGTTTGCCACTTCAAAGTATTGTAGGTATTCTCCGCTTTACCCGTGAAGGTGATTAACTCAACCGGAAGAACGGTCAAATCATCACGGAAGTCAGGCTCAAGGTCATTATCCGCGGTCATGGTGTTTTCAGGAACCGGAGTTCCCGCAGGAGCGGAACAACCTGAAGTTTGCGGACAGTTACCCGTACCTGCACCTACCATAGTTACGGTAGGATTGGCGTTGTTGCCATCGTAGCAATCCAAAAGACCGTCATTATCCGCATCGGCGGTGGAACCGCAAGCTACGTCGGACATACCGTCAAAGTCGTAATCATGTCCTTCTATAGCATCACCTAGGCTATCATTATCTGAATCCATATCCAGGTAATCCGGCTCATCCATATTATCATGGTTATAAACCGGGTTAGGATTACCTACCCCAATAGAAGTAGCCAAGGAACCACCTGCACCTACACCACCGAAGGCGGGATTGTTATCGTAATTGTCGTCCAATCCATCACCATCGGAATCCATTCCGGAAGGTGCGATAAACGCAGCAGTGGATTGTGCTTCGATGTTATCGGTAATACCGTCATCATCCGCATCGATATCCAACCAGTTCGGCAAGGATTGTCCGTCATTATTAGGCAATGCATGTCCGTTACCCATTCCTTCAAGGGCATCCGCCCATCCGTTATCAGTATCAGGAGTATCTACCATTCCGTTACCGTCGGCATCCGTACCCCCGGCTTCGATGATATCTACGATACCGTCATTATCCGCATCCAAATCCAAGTGGTTCGGGTTGGAATCATCGGCGGTAGCATCCAAGTTACAGATTACACCTGCAGCGCAAGTAAATACGCCTTGTACCGGCATGGTAAACATTTCGTTACCTGCGGTAAATCCTACACTTGTAGTTCCGTTGGTGGGAGTATCATCGTTATCCACTAGGTCGCAGAAACCATCGTTATCCGCATCCGTGCAAGGAGTAGCGGTAGTTCCGATCATACCATTGTTATCCGGATCAAGGTTACCCGTCGGGTGTGCTTCTTGTACATCCGGAATACCATCGTTATCGGAATCAAGGTCAACGAAATCATTTTCGCCGTCATTGTCCAAGTCGAAATCGGTATTCATGTTATCCGGCATACCGGTGGTGGTCATATCACCATCCGCGATGTCATAAACATTAGACCATCCGTCATTGTCGGGATCATCGGTCAAGGTCCCATCAGGGTTAATGTTATCCACAAGACCGTTACCGTCGGCATCGGTGCCGCCTGCTTCGATGATATCCGGAATACCGTCGTTATCAGCATCCAAATCACGCTCATCGGTGATACCGTCACCATCGGAATCCATTGTTCCTTCGATGGAATCAGGAATACCGTCGTTATCGTCATCTAAATCTACTGCATCAGGGATACCGTCATTGTCCCAGTCAGCAATCATTACGCAAGATAAATCAGGTGTACCACCCGCATTTGCAAGTGCCTCCGTAGAGTAAGGACCAAAGAAGTTTAATTGGCAAATGTCGATTTCGGTTGCGGTTGCGTAATTCGGGGAAGAAGGATCCATGAATACCCTTAGGTAGTAGTAATCCTTTTGTCCTGCTACCGCACCGTTCATGTTGAAGTAAACACGACGAACACCACCACCTACTTGTCCGGGAGTAGCCGGATCATCACAAGAGGAAGGTGCAGGATTTCCGATCAAATCGGAGGCGAACGGTAGAGTCGTTGTGCTTGTAATTGAAACCGCAGGTTCCAAAGCGATGGAGGAACAAGGGTGGTCAAAGTCGGCACAAGTACCTTCGGTAGCCGCTTCCGTTCCGGAACAAGCATCATAGGTAGTTACACCGTCCAAGTACTTGGAACGAAGTTCGAAATCCAGGATTTCATCATGACCGAATACCTCGATGAACCAGTAAGCGTTACCGGGTGTACCGTCGGGTAGATCAATTTTGAACCATTGCTCACGAAGGTCATCACAACCTGCGGAACAACCGCCAC
>JAHDDF010000408.1 GCA_020629475.1 Saprospiraceae bacterium | reverse complement strand
AGCCGTTGTTTACTTTAATCAATAAAGTCCAAGAATAGTGAAGCCTTAGAACTTGGCGTCCACCCTTAGGGACCAACTCATCGGCGGCTCAATTAAGCCCGGACGTACGGAAAATTCCTTATTGGCTAAGTTCTTTCCTACGATGGAAACTTTAACGCCATCAGTGATATTGTATGCCGCACGAGCGCCCCAAACAACATAACCGCCGGGGTTAGCGTCACGGTATGCACCGATACCGAATAAGCCATTCAACGCAGTGTCAATTGCCTCGATTTCGCTTGCACCAATGGCACTAATACCGAAGGTGAACATTTTTACCCTTGACTCGATATCAATCTTGAAGGAATGACGGGAACGGTATTTTAAAATGTTTTCATCAGAAGTAGAGAAGAAGTCATTCCTTTCACCTTCGGTAAAATTATTGATTTCTTCAGGACTCCATCCCGCGTTTTCATCGATATCGGTAAACTCTTTAAACTTAGGGTTGATGAAAGTATAACCGCAAAGAACGGTAGTAGGAAGAACACCCTCCTTGGTTCCGCCCGCTACGGTAATCTCCATTCCTTGGATTCTGGTATCACCAACATTCTGGGACTTAAACCCGATAGGAAATGCGTCGGAAGTAAAGTTGAACTCCATCATGTTTTGGTACTCTGACCAGAAACCGGACAAGTCAACGAATCCTTGGAATTTACCTATTTGGAATCCTTGTTTCACACCAATTTCCGTACTCCATCCTGTTTCTGATTCCAAATCAGGATTGGGAATAATAGAGGCCGGGCCCAAGTTGGTCAAAACGTATTTTTCCGCTACGGTAGGGTAGCGATAACCTTGTCCCCATGAGGCACGTATATAGGTATAAGGAGCCGCCTTATAGTTCATGCCCAAACGGAAAACAGGCTTTGCCTCCGCTACGCTTCCATCATTTCCTACGTACTCACCGTTTACGATTTCCGGACCATCCAAGCGGTTATACTCGTAACGCATTCCACCGGAAATATTCAATACGTTTCTATCGGTATCAGGATCACCATCGGCGGTTTTTGAGAAGTGGAACTTCTTGTCCGCTTGTAAGTAGAAGGCATAATTTTGTGCAACGAAAGTAGTATCGCCATAAAGGGTACCGGAAGCGTTAGTGAATGTTCCTACCACACCACCGGTTACAACCATGTCTAAATTTTCGATATTCCTTTGGTACTGGTACTCGTTATAATAAGTATCCGCGAAGTTTCCTTGATCGTTCGCGTTATCATTATTTACGGAATACCAACGACCGATGTAACGGTGCTTACCTCCTGACTTATCGTATGCGGTCAAGAATGGATCAATATTGAATCTACGGGTTTTGGAATTAGTCATGTTTGCCGCATCACCTACATATGCGCCCTCGTAAGGGTTTCTCCAAGTAAATACGGTATTGGAATTACCGAAATTGAGGTTAACGTATGCCCCGAAGTTTAATTTTTCGTTAGCACGATACCTGAACTTATTAGTAATACGAAGCTTGTTGTCCCTTGCGTTTTTAATAACGCTATAATCTAAATAACCCGTTGAACCGAATACCCAGTCAAATTTTCCGAATTTTTGACGGTGAACGATAGATGCACCTACTTTCATTGGAGTGGGGATACTATCCGGTGCCCACCAATGTTTACGATCGTCCCTTGGAGCAACATAAGTTTCCGTGTACATCGCGAATTGCGTTTCGGGCTCGTTCTTGGCGTAAGCCGTACGGATATTAATAATTCCGTTCAATGCGGAAGAACCGTAAAGAGCGGATGCCGCACCTTTTACAACCTCGATTTGTTCGATGTTTTCTACGGGTACGTCATTCCAACTCGGGAAACCGGAGTCACCGTTCAAAATCGGAATATCATCTACCAAGAGCAATACCCTTGAACCGGCTCCGTAGGAGAATCCGGAGCCACCACGGATATTAGCTTGACCATCGATAATGGTTACACCCGGTACTTTTTCCAATACCTCATCCACGGTCGTGGAGTTGGTGTTTTCCGCCAAGGAAGGCTTGATTACCTCCAAGGAGACCGTTACCTCACCCAATGGCTTTTCGAACTTACCTGAAGTAACCGTTGCGGTTTCCAGAATGTTGGAGGTCAGTAATAAGTTACCATTGATTTCCTTGGTTTCACCATCGGCGATGGTAAATTCCTCGGTAAAGGTATCGTAACCAACAAAGCTTACCTCAATGGTATGTGTCCCTGCAGGAACCTCGATTTCATATGAACCGTCAAACTCGGTAATGGTTCCTAAGCTCCCAATTTGAATGGTAGCGGAAATCAAGCCTTCCGGTTGATCCTCGGCAGTCATGATTCCTTTGACCGTCCCTTGTGCAAAGGCACCGATGGATAGGAAAATAAATGTCGAGAGTGCTAGAAAACGTAATGTGTTTTTCATTTTCATCATGAAAAGAGTTTCATCCTAAAATTGTAGTAGTTATTGAAAATCAGGGATTTGCTGATTTTGTTTGTCAATAGTTGGTGAAAGGGCGTTGACAAATTTATACTTTTTATCGTAAGCCGTATACATAAATCACAAAGTTTTGGGATGTGGTGAAAAACTATCATTTCAGGATAATGTGTCGCTTTATATCCTAGTGGCGTTAAAGCGTTTCACGGGTTTTTATATGTTGGTTTTTAGACCTATATTGCGGTTTTGGAGGATGGAGGTACGTTTCATTTCCTGATACTTCCAAAAATCCGATAATTATATTCATTCACTAATTAGTAATCATTCGATTATGAAAAAAGGACTTCTACTTCTTTTCTCCTTGTGCATGATCGTCTCCATGCAAGCTCAAAACTGCTTGGTTGACGAATCCTTGCCTGATACCTTTTTAGGTGTATCTCCTTTACCCCCGCTTGATGAGACTACCTATGTTCCGGATAACTTTGTTTGTATCGGTATCCCTTATGAGTATACGTTTACGGCTCAGGTTCCTACGGAATTAGAAGCTTTGGGTACGACTATCGAGCTTTACAGCGTTGAAATTACCGCTGTGAATGGTTTGCCGGAAGGTTTAAACTATGTTTGTGAGCCAGCGGATTGTATTTTCCCTGGAGGTCAGCCCGGCTGTTTGAAAGTAGAGGGTACGGCTGCGGCAACTGTTGCTGTCGGTGATTACCCGATTGAAATCGTAGGTACGGTTCAGAACAACCTTGGTTTTCCCTTGGAAGTAACTTTCCCGGATGAGTCCGGTCTTCTTCCGCCGGAATACTCCTTGCCTTATGTTCTTCGTGTAACGGATGACGCCACCCAGTGTAGCGGTACATCCACCGATGATCTTTTCACGCAGCAGGTTTCCGTAGCGCAGAACTCCCCGAATCCATTCTCCGGTATCACCAATATCAAGGTGAACGCGGAAGCGGGTGATTATGATTTCCAAGTCTTTAATATGGCTGGGGAATTGGTTCACAACCGTTCCGTTTATATCGCGGGTGAGCAGAATATCCAATTCGATGGTAGCCGTATGGAAGCGGGTGTTTACATGTACACACTTTCCAATGAGCTAGGTTCTATCACCAAGCGTATGGTTATCAAGTAATTGATATTTCCGTACTATTGTAAAAACCGCTTGGGGCATTTGCCTCAAGCGGTTTTTTGTTTGCGTGATTTATCTTCTTGTTATCAGGTCGGAAGACCTGATAATGGGGGAAGACCTGATAAGGGGGGGGAGGTGTAATCAATAAAAATATAGCTTCCGTTTGTCAGGTCTTCCGACCTGACAATCAATCACCCAAGC
>JAHDDF010000020.1:15373-22879 GCA_020629475.1 Saprospiraceae bacterium | reverse complement strand
ACTACTAGATGTGCCTTTTTATAATCCTCAATAATATTCATTTTAAAACCTGACATTTTCAGGTTCGATACATTCTTGGATCGGGATTCTAATTCGTTTTTTAAAGGGCCGTCTCCAATGATTTCAAATTGGTATTCTTCAGATAATAATTTAGCGGCATCAATAAATGTTTCTAAACCCTTACAAGGATGTAAACGAGCCACACATAAAATACGGAAAGGAGCTTCAGGTTTCTTTCCTAGAGGTTGGTAAGGGAATTTACTTAATTCAATACCATTATAAACCAAGGCTATATTTTTATCAGGAACCCCCATCTCTATCAATTCCTTTTTATGGAATTTAGAAATGGCGATGGAGGTAACCTTTTTCTTGGAGACAAAACGATACAAACCCCTATATAATTTCATTTTAAAACCACCCGCAGCGGAAACCAATTCGCCATGAAGGTTATTAATGACCTTTATATTTTTTCCTTTTGCCGCCCTTGCCCCTACGAAACAAGCCTTGAACAAATGGTTATGAACAACATCCGGTTGAACCTCCTGAATAATTTGTTTGACCTGTCGTATTAAACCAGGTATGGATTGTTCCCAATCCAAGCGGAAGTCTTTTTCAGCTAGCTCCGAAAATTCATTGACGTAATGCCCTTCCTTGGAACCAATCAAGTAACAAGCACATCCTTTTTCCGGAAGAAACTTAAGTAAATCCCGAAGGTGGGTTTGCGCGCCTCCCGTACCTGAGGTAGAAATAATATGGAGCACCTTTTTCATCGTCCCGGGATTTCTACACCCTCATAAAAAACATACCTGACGGAATCCCCCAAATATGGTGTAATGAAGTATTCGCCGATATCATTCCTACGGTCAAAAAGAGGATCATAAATCAAATCCGGGAAACGAGTGGGTGGTTTCACCCTACAAATATGGGTACGACAAGACTTTAAATCCTCGTAGGATTGTAGCATGGCGCGGTCGTATTCCTTTGCGGAGCCATTAAGAACGGCTATCCATGCCCTTCCGTAATTGCTCCCTACATCCAAATACTCCAACAAGGCGGCAGGGCTTAGGGAACTTGGTGCCTCCTTGCTCCTATCCAGCTTTAGTGAACCGAACACCAAGGAAAACAGTAGACCTACCCAAAGGAAAATTGCTAGGTAATTCGGCAGTTGTATTTTCTCCATTGCTTTGGGAAATGCCCCGCATGCCCAAACCAACATCCCGAAAAAGGAAAGCAAAAAGAAGGCGTACAACATATCCACTACCCGCTCGGGTAAGGTATTCGACCCTGCCGCGAAAAAAAGCAGTAGCAAGGGAATTACTTGTAAAGCCAAGCCTGCAATGGCAAAAAACCATCCGCTCTTTCGGGTAAATAGGTAATCCGGTAATGCGCTTGCCATTCTTTTCCCATAGGGTAAGAAGAGCAATGCCGCGAAGAACAAGGCGGCATTTGACAACCAAGCGGAAAAATTAAAACCAGTGGCCCCTATGGTCAGGACTATTGCTTTAAGTATATCTCCTGATCCTTCATAGCCGCCCATTCGCTCAAAATTAGCGGCGGCAAAAAAGGATACGTATAAACTAGGCAAGGAAAGAACACCCAACAACCACAACCAATGTGGTACTTTTCTTTTATTAATGAGGTTAAAAAGGAAATAAAACCCAAGGCACAAATACAAGCCTACCATGTGGATTTCATTACAACCGTTAATTGCCGTCGTTAGTAAAAACAATAGAATAAAAAGCCCGTAGGATTTTACACCGGACAGGTGAAGCGCTCCTTCCCTACCCTGTTTATCCAACATTATTAATATCCCTGCCCAAAACAGGAACATGATTAAACCTACGACATAGGTAAACGTAGAGGAAATTATATACAACCCCTCAAAAACACCGGTAAGTCCGCTATAAAACAACAAGAGGAAACCCAAGGTAAATATTACGATTTCAAAACTCGAAAAAGGACAGTATCTAAATAGCTTTTTAATAAAAGACTGAAAACCCAACCCAACTCCTGTAATCAACAGGATCGGAATTAATTTAAATAAAAAAAGATTATACCAATAATGGGTAGAGCTTAATATAGCCGTTGAAAAAAAGCGCCCGGTATAATCTTCGTAAACGTGTTTTTGATATTCAAAAAAAGAAAGATCCTTTCGATTAAAATAAGAAATCCAATCCCAATCATGGGTCCCGACCGGATGAACGAACAAGCACAATAAAGCAAGTGGCAACAAGCACAAAGCCGTTGCCATTAAAATGCCCCAAGTATTTATTTTATTCAATCCGGGAATCATGGATATAATTCAAATACTTCAAAAAGAACAAAAGGGAAAACCAGTTTTTTGGAACGACCGATTTTCATTTCCTTATTGAATATTTTCTTTATCGCTTTAATATTGGTCACGTGATAATCTCCCGTAAAACGCTTTCCTGCTATTTTTCTTCCCAAGGAATACAATAGGTTTTCCGAAGGGCCGGAAACAATCAACTTACCACCGGGTGCAAGCAGGTTTTTAAATACCGGAACGTATCGATCCAAGTCCTCAATATGCTCTAATACATCTAAGGCGAGAACGGCGTCAAACTTACCTTGAAATTCATTTTGTAAGGATTCATCCTCAAGGACGTTTCCTTCAACAAATTTGATATCACTCGGGAAATCAATACGTTGCTTTACCGTTTCCAAGGGAGAGAACTCAACATCCGTAGCCGTTACGGAAAATCCCGCCTTGGATAAAGCATATGACATTACACCCGTTCCGCAACCGAAATCCAATACGTTTTTTGCCGTTCCGAATTGTACCATTTCCAAGGCGACACCTAATCGTTTCCAAAATAAAAAATCAATTAAAGGATTGGTATGGGCATAAGCCGGCATTGCTGCCTCACCCATTTCATAGGTATCTTTTTCCGCTAGTGCTTGGCGGATAGCTGCTTGGAATATTCGTTTTGTCTCAGTTAAAGGCACGGGTTTATTTTAATTTTTTGGCATCTCTTAGGGCATCCTGTTTCACCATTTCCGTCATGGTTTTTTCCATGCGGTTTACCTTTTGAAAAAGGAATATCACCACGGACAACATAAACATAATGAAGACATAAAAAATCAAGTCCGCACCACGTGTTAATCCTATCCAATTGGCTAAAACATTAGACGATTCCGGAAAAACGGAAAAGAAAATACCTACGCAAAACAAGAGCACAAAAAACACCCTTTGGAAAGCACCCTTAAAATGTCTCGCGTAAAAATACAAGAGCAGAATTGAGCAAAGAACAAGGAATATCTGAAATAAAATCATCGGAATATTTTTTTGGAAATGATATCAAATAAAATATTCACGGCATTGATATTTTTCTGTCCTTTTTCCAAGGAGTAATCCGTGTACTTTACCTTTTGCGCAATCTCGCCTACTTTTAATTTATTTCGTCTTATGATGTCCAATATTTCCGTAGCGTACGCCATCCTGTTTTCCGTAAAACGCATAACGGACGCCGCCTTTTTATTCATGATACGAAAGCCGTTATGGGCATCCGTCATTTTTACGCCGGTGGTAATAAAATTCAAATAAACAGCGCCTTTTAAAATGAATTTACGCAAGGCGGGAATATTGCTTTGCACTTCCTTGTCCAAGAATCGGGAACCGATAATAATATCCGTGTCGGTATCCTTCATTTGTTGGATCATGGCGGGGATATAAGCGGAATCATGTTGGTCATCCGCATCCATATGGATAATTAAATCCGCGCCTTGGCTTAATGCAAAACGAGTCCCCGTATCCAATGCCGCACCTTGACCCAAGTTTATCTTATGTCTCAGGTAAAAAACATCATGGCCTTTAGCCAAGGATTTCATGGAAGGTTGGGAGCCATCATCCACCAAAACGATTCCGTCCACGTACTTCGCTACCTTTTCCAAAACGACTTTCAGTGTTTCGGATTCGTTATAAACAGGTATGACGACTAGCGTTTTCAATGACTTCGATTCGATTGCACGCCCATTATCGGGCTTATTCCTAGCTTTACGGTTGTAAAATTACATTGTTTCTTCCAATGAAGGTATTATTCATCATAGGCTATCCACACGTATATGCCGGTTCCCAAAAGCAGTTATCGGCATTAATCAGCCGTTTGCCGGAAGGCTACGAAGCTACCGTCCTGCTTAGCAGGGAAGGAATCGTAGCGGAACGTATGCGCGCTGATGGTTTCCGTGTAATGATCCTTCCTTTATCCGATAAGCTGGACACCTTCGGTAAAGCCTTGATCGGGACCTCCTTTTTGGAACGTTTAAAACTCCTTTTCGTGGATGTGCGTAAGTACACGAATAAGGTGAAACGCCTCATTCGAGAGGAGGATTTTGACATCCTATTTTGCAATGATCCCCGTTCCGTTATCCTTCATGGTCCCGCCAAGTGGCTAACGGGAAAAAAAATGGTTGCCCAATTGCATACCGAGGATGCAATCGGCGGTGTCTTTTGGAAAGCCTTTGAGTTTTTCCCGGATAGGTTTGCCTTGATTAGCCAAGCGGTGGGCAAGTGTTTAAGCCCTAAGGCGCGGGAAAAAGCAAAAGTGATTTACCCCGGAATACCTGACGTCCGTCCTAGCGGGAATGCCCCGGAAAAATATGTAGCGTTTAAAAACAAAGGCGGATTGATTGTCGGTATTTTTTCCTCTGTCATCCCCTTCAAGGGTTTCCATCATTTGATTAATGCCTTGAAACAGGTTCAGCAAAGGAATCCTTCCCTTTCATTCCGTTGTATCAGTTGCGGTGATTTCCCTGAGGAGGAAAAAGATTACCAAAATTGGATCAGGGAAATGGCGGAAAAAGAAATTCCCGACACCATGGACTTCCTGGGTTTCCAAGGAAACCCTTACGGCTTCATGGAACTATGCGATGTTATCGTATTGCCGTCCGTTAAGGAGGAAACGATTCATATAGCGGGAAAAGAACGGCGGGTAAGAGGAAGTGAGGGATTGCCTACCGTTATTCTGGAAGGCATGAGGATGGGAAAGGTATTAGTGGCGAGCGACGTAGCGGGTGTCCCTGAAGAAATCGAGGACGGAAAGACCGGTTATTTGGTTCCTCCTTCTCAACCGGAAGCCTTGGGCGTGCGGTTGGAAAAGGTTTTATTGGATAAAGATATTAGGACAGGGATTGGGTTACGGGCAAGAACGGAAATCGTAAAAAAATTTTCTTACGAGAATTACTTACAAGGATTCCTTGAGCTATTTGAGGGGCTTGCCCATTAATTTTTCAATGGTTTTATAGTAATAAGGAAATACATCCTTCTCATTGAACTCACGAACTACTTTCTCCCTTCCTTTCATTCCCATTTCCCTTCGCTCCGCATGGCTTAGTTCCAAGATTTTCCTTGCGGCATCCTCTAGTTCATCGATGTCTTTGGGCTGGGTAATATATCCCGTTTCACCATCAATTACGACGTCCCGACAACCTACATTATCCGTAGTAATAATGGGTTTCCCCATGGATGCGGCTTCAAGTAGGATTCTAGAAAGCCCTTCCCGGTAATAGGATGGAAAAACAAGGCAATCCACCCGTTCCAAGTAAGGACGTACGTCCGTTGCTTCCCCAAGATATTGGATAACACCTTCATTCTGCCACTGCACCAAAGTCTCCCTAGGAACGGAATTGGGATTGGAGTTATCCACGAAACCAAGGATTTGGAATTTGACGTTCGGGTATTCCGCGGTAAGTTTCCTCGCCACTTCAGCGAACTCCCCTACCCCTTTATCCCACAAGACCCTACCGGCATACAAGAAGCGTACTTCGTTATAATCTTTCTTGTAGCCATTAGGGCTAAACCAATCCGTATTTATCCCCTCGCTGCTTAGCAAGACGGATTTGTTTTTCCTTGTTATCCTCTCCTTGAGGAAGACGTTCATATCATCCTCGTTCAAGAACCAAACCTCCTTGGCTAACCATCCGGCAAAGCGATACATGTTAACCGTCAACTTTCCCGTAAGGGATTTTCGGAACTGGAGGAATTGCCCCAATCCCGTGGTAATCATTACGGAAGGAATCCTACAATATGCCGCGGCAATTGTTCCGTAAATATTAGGTTTGATGGTATAATGAAAAATAAAATCAAACCCATTTTCCTTATAGATTTTGATGAACGCCCTTAGGGTCCGGAACTCTATCGAAAAATTAGTACTGTAACTTTCCAAGGGAATATGCCTATATGAAAAACCCTCGGAGGTTAGCTTGGCGCTAAACGCATCCATGGGGGCGATGATGGTAATATCATGCCCCTGGTTCTTCAGCTCGCGGATAATACCCAACCTGAAGTTATACATACTCCAGGAGGTATTCCCCACGAAAGCAATCTTGTATTTGTTATTTGCTTTAAATGCGGTAATGACTCGGGCTTTTTATCAGGGTAAACTAGTACTCCGGGTGCTATTGGTCTTTTAGTTGTTTGACCAATTTCTTTATTTCCTGCTCGGCGGATTTCGGGTAAATCAAGAGGGCGTTGTCCTCATCCACTATGATATAATCATCCAAGCCCCGTACAATGGTCAGCTTGTCCTTATTCCCTCGAATCAAGGAATTAGTGGTGTCTTGTATTACGATTTTTCCGTCGGCTACATTGCTGGTCTCATCCTTATCGCGGAAGGCGTAGAGTGAGCCCCAGGTCCCTAGGTCGGACCAACCGATATCCGAAGGAATGGTATGGACGTTTTGCGCTTTTTCCATAATGGCATAATCCACGGAAATGCTTGGTGTCCTCGGATAAGCCTCATCCACGAATGCTTGCTCGTCCGGAGTATTGTACGCATCCTTTCCCGCCTCCAAAATCTCCACGATTTCAGGCGCGTTTTTCCCGAAGGACGCCAAGATGGACTTAGCGGACCAAACGAAAATCCCGGCATTCCACAAGTAGTCTCCGCTTGCCAAAAAGGATTTCGCAGTTTCTAGGTCCGGTTTTTCGGTAAACTGTCTTACTTTCTTTACTTCCCCCTCAGCCGCTTCATATCGGATATAACCATAACCGGTATCCGGGCGTGTAGGTGTAATTCCAAGGGTTAGAAGTACATCGTTTTTTCCGGCTACCTCAAATGCGGTTTGGATTTTTTCCAAGAACGCATCCTCCTTCAGGATTACGTGGTCAGAAGGTGCCGTTACGAATACCGCGTTTTCGTTCATGGCGCGTAAGCGCATAGCGGTATATGCCACACAAGGGGCTGTATTATTCCTACTTGGTTCGCATAATATATTTTCCAAGGGCAATTCGGGCAGATGCTCCGCTACTTGCGCCTTGTATACCTTATTGGTAACAATTAGGATATTCTCATTGGGAACAATCTTCAAAAATCGTTCATAAGTCAATCGGATCAACGATTTTCCTACACCAAGAATATCCAAAAATTGTTTGGGGCGATTCTCTGTACTAGCCGGCCAAAATCGGCTTCCGACACCGCCTGCCATAATAGCAACGTAATTGTTATTAGCCATTAGGAATTAGGTTTTTTAATCTAGGGTTGGTTTGGG
>JAHDDF010000020.1:0-15273 GCA_020629475.1 Saprospiraceae bacterium | reverse complement strand
TTGGTTAATGTAAATTATTTTTTTGTCGATATTTAATAAGGTTATTTAGCATTACGGACAAATGAGTCAGGCGTTTTTCCAATTCCTCGAATTTAGGTAATGGAATGTATTCTAATTCGCTTGCTATAATCAATTGCGTTAGGACTTCAGCTAATGAGCCTTTTGCAATATAAAAATGGCGAATTGCCTGTTTGGTGGTCATGAGTTCCTCTCCTTCCGCGATATTGGAGGCTATGCTAATTGCGGCAGCACGAATTTGATCCCGAAATCGAAAATCTCTGGTGAACTGTCCTTTTTCCGTTAATCGATATATTTCAACGGAAATATCTTTTGCCTCAACCCAAACCTTTAACTTCCTAAAATCTCCCATCGACACAAAGACTCATCTATCGTTTTTTAAGGAATAGAGACACCCATTCTACCCCCACTCTAAACCGACCCTAAGCCCATTCTTAGTCTATCCTTTACCTCCCAAAATCATCCTGTACGCGGACGATATCGGATTCATCGGAGGGATGGCCGGGGATGGTGTGCTTCCATATTTCAGCGACCATACCCCAAGATTGGGTACCGATGAGGCGGTGGCGTTCTCCTTGTTTTAGCTCGATGATGCCGCCTAGGGAGATGTCCTGTGGCGGGGTTTGTTCATCCGTATCACTGATAACGACGCCGGCGCTTCCGCCTACGAGTTTCCAGATTTCAGCGCGGCGGTGGTGGTATTGCCAAGAAAGGCGTTTCTCCGGTGCGACCAAAAGAATTTTAGGGCTGAGTTTGGGAAAACCCCTAAATTCATCAAAGTTGCGTTCCGCAAAAAAGTATTGTTGGAATTTTTCAGCTTGTTTTTCAGGTAAAACAAAGAAACCACCCCAAGGGCGAGTCATATCTTTGCTTTCGACATTAAAACCTAAATCATTCAGACAAACTTCTACGTCCTTAAATAAATCTTCCCGGGTTCTTTCAGTCCCGAAATCAATCATTACACTTTTGATTTCCATATCTCCGTATCCAAGTTTTGATACACGGATTCAATGCCTTCTCTTAATGAAATTCGTGCCTCCCAGCCCAGTGCCTTGAGCTTTGAAACATCCATTAGCTTCCTGGGGGTGCCATCAGGTTTAGAAAGATCGTGAAGAATTTCACCTTCGAACCCAACCACATCCTTGATGGTCTGCGCCAATTCCAAAATAGAAATATCCGTGCCGGTACCTACGTTTACGAAGCCTTTCTCATTAAAGTTTCCTAAAAGGAAAAAACAAGCGTCAGCTAGGTCATCAACGTGCATGAATTCACGGAGGGGTTTGCCCGTTCCCCAAATGGTAACGGAAGCTTCCCCGTTCTCCTTCGCTTCGTGGAATCTTCTTAATAAGGCAGGTAGAACGTGGGAATTTTCAGGATGGTAATTATCGTTCGGACCGTAAAGGTTGGTAGGCATTACGGAGAAAAAATTACAACCGTATTGTGCCCGGTAGGCATCACATAGCTTGATGCCCGTAATTTTTGCGATGGCGTATGGTTCGTTTGTCGGTTCCAGTAATCCCGTAAGGAGGTAATCCTCTCTTAAGGGTTGTGGTGCTAATTTGGGATAAATACAGGAAGAACCTAAAAACAGAAGCTTTTTTACGCCCGCCAAGTAAGACTGATGTATTACGTTCGAGGCAATCATCAAATTATCATAGATGAATTCCGCTCGATAAGTATTGTTCGCTAGGATACCGCCTACTTTTGCGGCACCGAGGAAAACTACATCCGGTTTTTCGTTACCTAAGAATGAGGCTACCGCTGCTTGGTCTCTAAGGTCTACCTCCTTGGAGGTAGCGGTTAGGATATTATGGAAACCATCCCGCTTTAAGCGTCTCACCATAGCGGAGCCCACCATTCCGCGGTGTCCTGCCACGTATATTTTATCCGTCTTTTTCAAGGTCTATTCAAATTCCTTTTTCACATCAAATCCTCCCTTGAGGAGATAACTGTCCTTCTTGAATAATTCAAGGTCGGATTGTACCATTTCCTTGACCAAAGCCTCTAGGGTGTACTTGGGTTCCCAAGCTAGTTTTTGCTTGGCTTTGGTTGGATCACCGATGAGTAATTCCACCTCAGTGGGTCTAAAATATCTTGGATCTACCTCAAGGATAACATCGCCTACGTTCAAGGGGGAGTCCTTGGATGAAATGGATTTTATCCTTGCGATTTCTTGTGCCCCGGTTCCTTCAAACTCAAGTTCAATTCCTACCTCGGAAAAAGCGAAGCGAACGAAGTCGCGAACGGAGGTAGTGGTTCCCGTTGCGATTACGAAATCCTCCGCCACTTCTTGCTGCATCATGAGCCACATTGCCTCGACGTAGTCCTTGGCATGTCCCCAATCGCGCTTGGCATCAAGATTACCCAAGAATAATTTCTCTTGTAACCCCAAGGCAATTTTTGCCACGGCACGGGTAATTTTCCTTGTAACGAAGGTCTCCCCTCTCAAGGGTGACTCGTGATTAAAGAGTATCCCGTTTGCCGCGTACATCCCGTATGCCTCCCTGTAATTTATGGTAATCCAATACGCGTACAATTTAGCTACGGCGTAAGGGGAACGAGGGTAAAACGGCGTTGTTTCCGATTGGGGCACCTCTTGTACCAAACCATATAATTCCGAAGTGGAAGCTTGGTAGAATTTCGTTTTATGGGTCAAGCCCAACAAGCGGATTGCCTCAAGTATCCGGAGCGCTCCAACGGCATCCGCATTGGCGGTATACTCCGGCATATCGAAGCTCACCTTAACGTGGGACATTGCCCCTAGGTTGTATACTTCGTCGGGTTGTACTTCTTGGATGATGCGGATCAGGTTAGCGGAATCCGTCAAATCCCCGTAATGGAGGATAAGGTTCCGGTTATCCACATGGGGATCTTGGTATAAGTGATCTATCCGTGCGGTATTGAATAAGGAACTGCGACGTTTGATCCCGTGTACCTCGTAGCCTTTCTTTAGGAGAAATTCCGTGAGATACGCACCGTCTTGACCGGTAATACCGGTTATGAGAGCCTTTTTGGGCATAATTTAAAAGTCGTAGTATCGGTTATTAATGGCGGAATTTAGACCAAAGTAAAAGAAGGTAGTATTTGCCTTTTCTAAATCAGCTGTTTCCATTTCAGGGGTTAGGGTTCTAAGGTTAAGCCCCAGTTCAATCCTAAGATTGGTTCTTGGGTTAACGATAAACCCTCCCTTAAGATCAACGAATAAAGTTTTTGAGTTTACTCCTTGCCCTAATTCATTACCAAAATCTTGCTCCCTGGTAGTATTGTTCAAAAAGATATTCGTTCCCCAATTAGATCCTAGTGTATCCCTTCCTTGGGAAGCGTACATCAGTTCCACCTCCCCGTACCAGCGTTTTTTCTGATAGGAAACACGCGTGACGGATTCCATAAAGTTAGCTCCCAGCGGGTGCGCCAAGGCTTGATTGTAATGCCCGTAATTTCTAAGTTTGGTATTATGGGTATAGGTAAACGGTCTTACCCAATTGAATTCCGTTTGTACAAAAAGCCCGGGGATGATAAAATCATAGGATTTGACACCCAATTGGAAGCCGAATTTATTTGCCCACCAACCATTTCGAGCACGGATATTATCAAATTTAAACTCATCTAGGACGAACTGTCCATAGACTTTGGATTTATCCTTGATGGTATACGACATCGTTAATCCAAGAATAACGTTGGCATCCCTTGAATTGACCGCGAATTCAATAGGGCGATATAATATGACCGGATTGAGGTAATTCAAGTCGAATCCGCCGGAAGTATCCCTAAAAATTACCGACTCATATAAACCGATATTAAAGTTCCGCGTCACGTTGTAAGAAAGGTGATGCGAAGCCATGTATTTTTTCTCGAAGGAACCGTAAGTATCACGGATGCTTGTCATTCGAGCATACAAGTTGGTATATTGAATTTTCCAAAAAGACGTTTGTATTTTAAAATACGCGTAGTTGAATGCATTATCGGAAAGCAAGAGCGACCGGTAACCATCACCGATAAAATTTTTGCCGTGCCCGAACTGAAAATTAAAATGTTTTGAGGCTTGGTAACTTACGAATCCTGAGGCATTAGCAAAATCAAAGCCCTCCGCCCCTTCCGTTAGTACGGAATCGAATGTTTTAGGAAACCCTTGTCCAGGGACTACCCTATTATCCCTTATCCATTCATTAATATATTCCGGATAACGGGCTTGGTTTTCATAAAAATCAGAATAGTACCGAACTTTCTTTCCGATATTTCCCATGACCTGAACACCTCTAGTATTGGTAAAAACCAAGTCCTCCGTATCGGAAGCGTCCCCGAATCTTAAATGAATTAAAGGATTTATCCGAAGCGAGAAATCATCGTCATCCTTGGATCTAATGTTTATGAAATCCTCATTAAATAATTTATTAAATAACCAACTATGAACCTTTCTTTGGGGTTCTTTTTCGAATTTCATTTCATCGAGCGCCTCGTTAGCTACCTCGCTCACTTTAAAATCATTATATGGTTTAAAGGAGGAGTGGAGGTTCAAGGAATCACTATTCTTATAGACAAACTTATCCACTTCATCCTGCACCGGCGATTTGAGAAAACTACCGGGTGACTGCGCGAGGCAAAGAAATGGGCTGAGTCCGATCAGAAAAGTAATTAGCTTTTTCATACATCTTAAATTAGGACAATCAATGCTGAAACCACCCCTAAAATATCCTTTGGTTTTGAAATGGCTTCCTGCAAAAGCAGACAGAGGAGGTTAGAACGAGCGTTTAGGGAGATCCTTGAATACTTTGAAATGCAATTCTGATTTAGAAAATAGAATTGCCCAAGCGGTAAGGAATATTATCATAAAATCCGTGTAAAGGGAACGGTTTTTCTGGTACCAGATTTCTAATTCCCCTTTATAAGGAGCAATTAATTGAACATAGCACTCCCTTGGGCTTAGTTCCGAATCCGAAATAATTTTTTCCTCATCCCTGAATACGATGGAACCGATTCCCGTAATTCCGGGGGGTACATCATAGATTACCTTCTGGATATCCTCCGGAAAAGCTTCAAAATCCACCTTCATCTGTGGTCTTGGCCCTACCAAGGTCATATCACCTTTTAGGACATTAATAACCTGAGGTAATTCATTTATTTTGGTGATTCTTAGGTATTTCCCTACCGGTGTCACCCTAGGATCATTCCTAAGCGTTAAGCTTCCTGTCCCCATATTAGGGGAATTCTTAAGCATTGTGGCAAATTTCCAGATATCGAAATATTCATTTTTAAGACCTATTCTTTTCTGAAAATAAAATACTTCTCCCTCCGCCGTTAATTTTAGTGCGATTACGATTGGAAGGAGTAAAGGCAATAATAAAATCAGGACCGTCAAGGATACAAGTATATCAATAAGGCGCTTAATAAACTTATACATGGTTTTTACATTTTTTGGTCCAGGTTTTTACCTGTTTCAATGTGTTCAAAGTCAGGAATAATATCTTTTAAAAGGGCAACGATGGCAGCCTTATCACAATTATCATTCTCCATTAAGGATTTTAACTTGAGGATTGCCGCGTCGATTTGGGAATACGTTGGTTTGCTCGCATTCAGTATTACACCCATACTATCAAAGGTATCCATATCCAATTGATCCCGCTCCGTATAAAACTCCTCGTAGAGTTTTTCCCCGGAAGTATCCGTTTTGAAAAAGTATACGGGATAAGGATTTCCCTCCTTAAACGAATCCCCTTTTTCTTTTGCTTCCTCCTCGGATGCGCAGTAATCAATCTCTAAATTCATGGCTTTGAAGAAGGCCTCGGTGATTGCCTTAAAATAAATCATTTCCTCATCCGCCAATTTCGGGAAAAATATCTCGCCGCTTTTCCCTAATAGACAAGCTAGCATGCATATTTGACCACTTTCATCCGGGGAGACAAAAAATCGTTTCACGTCCGAAGGACAAGAAATCGGTTGCTTCCTCAACAATCTAAAGATGTATCCATCCAAGAGACTTCCGTTAGAAAAAGCAACATTGGCAAACCTAGCCGTCGTTATTTTCATATCACGGCTATATGCCATAATCGTCTCTTCCATTAATTTCTTGCTGGCTCCCATTACGTTAACGGGATTAGCCGCCTTATCGGTAGAAACACAAAAAAAGTGCTCGGGCTTGTACTCCAATAGTAAATCTAAAAAACGTTTTGCCTTGAACACGTTATTTTGAACCATTGCCTCGATGGCATAGTGGTCTTTCTCGGAACGGACATGTTTATGCGCGGCGAAATTAGCTACGATATCATATCCCTTTTGGTTCTTGAATAACTTTTCAAAAACAGGATCCCCGAAATTCATGGGATACGTTTTATACTCTTCGGGAATATATTGTCCTTTTCTGGATCTTAAGTCCCTGGTCAACTCGGTTAAGCCGTTCTCATTGGTATCTACCACATGAAGTTTCTCCGGGAAGTAGTTCAATATCGAACGGATAAAGCTACTACCAATAGTACCCGCCCCTCCAATAACCAAGACCGATTTGCCTTTAATCTTTTCTAAAAGCGTGTCTTTAAAGGCTTCAATATCTTTATGGAATAGACTTTTAGGGCGATTAAGAACCTTATGTTCAATAAACTGATTTACATCTATGATATTCATGACTGAATTTTAAACTTATAACTTTTTGGCCTATGGCCAAGAACTGCTTTAATAGCATCCCTTTATCACTTCCGTCACCTTCTCAAGTTGGGCATCGGAAAGGTTAACGGAACTAGGGATGCTCATGCTGTCCGCGTGTACTCCTTTTGAGTAATCATGCTCCGTTACATAGTGGTTGTTTTTAAACATGGGGAGTTGATTCATGGGAACCCAAAAAGGGCGAGCAATAATTTGGTTCTCCTTCAATTTCTCCAGGACCTCAGCTTGACGTGAGGTAGCAAAAGTAAAGAGCCAACAATTCGGGTCTACTTCCTCCCGAACCTCTTGGAATTTAATATCCCCGATACCGCCTAAAGCTTCCCGATAAAAAGCGTCAATTTTCTTTTTCCGTTTAATGAAATCCGGTAATTGTTCCATTTGTGCTACCCCGATTGCCGCCAGGACATTGACCAAACGATAATTGAATCCAATTTCATCATGGAAATAAGTATCAGGATTTGCCTTAGCTTGGGTAGAAAGGTGCTTTGCCCTTTTTGCTAGGCCCTCATCATCCGTAACGATGACTCCACCACCACCCGTGGTAATTATCTTATTCCCGTTAAAACTAAAAACACCCATTTTCCCGAATCCGCCTGAGTGTTTCCCTTTGAAATAAGACCCTAAAGATTCACTAGCATCCTCTACGACCAAGAGTTGGAATCGATCGGCTATTTGAACCAATCTCTCCATATCACACATATTACCCAAAACGTGGACGGGCATAATCGCTTTGACGGGTTTTCCGGTAGCCTTGAAAAAAAAGCGTTTGACCTTTTCCCCGTTAACTACCTCGAATTTTTCCTCCGTATTATTTTCGAGAAATGATTCCAACAAATCCAAATCCATTTGCCACGTGTTTGGATCTACGTCAACAAAAATCGGATCGGCAAAAGTATAGGATGCCGCATTTGCGGAAGCTATAAAAGTAATATTCGGAACAATAAGGTGATCACCCTGCTTGACGTCATGCATGTGCATGGTCAGGTGTAAACCCGAAGTTCCGTTGACACAAGCAACCCCGTATTTACAACCGGCGAATTCGGCAACCATATTCTCAAACCGGGTAACATAAGCACCCGCTGAGGACACCCATCCGGTATCAATGCAATCCTTGACGTACTCCCATTCGTTTCCGTCTAAGTGAGGTATAGATAATGGTATCATAATTTGAGTTATTGGAAATTAAGCATGTTCAAAAGGCAAGGTTACGATTCATTGATTGTTACGTAATAATAACCATGCCCCACACAATCGGGAATAATCTTTATTCGTAACCTAATTCTTCTAGGGTATCCTGTAAAAGTGCGTTGATTTTTTGCTGTTCCTCGTCGGTCAGTTGTGTTTTATATTTACCGATACTTTTAGCGGAAACCTTTCCGACAAGCGCGGATACATCCAGTCCTGAGGAGTCAACATTTAAAAAATCAAGTATTTTCTTTAGTTCTTCCTCGGGGTTAAGAACGAATTTCTCGTAGGCTATCCTGTAGACCCTTTCATCGGGTACGTTTTTGAAATCCCGCAGGGATTTTTCCACGCATTCCTTCCACTGGAGGGCACAGACCTCAAATAGGGAATATTTTTGAAGTTTCTCTTGCATATCGTTGAGCTGCACACCCCAAAAGGATAGCTGCTTACTACCCATCATTTGTTTTACCCTATTCCAACCGAAGCGCATGCCGTAATAAGGAATATCCATTACCGGCACGTACCTTAATTTTTTAAGGGTATATCCCAACTCAAAACTTGCGTTATACCTGATAGCTGAGGAGGCCACGGTATCTCTTCCGTCCCTGTAAATGAAAACATACTTGGCTTCAGGGAGAATTTCATTAATGAACGAGACCCTAAGGGAATTGGCACAAGATTTTTCAACCACATTACTGACGCCAAGTGCCTTGCCTATTTTAGAGAATTTACGTCTAATAAACCGTTTGATGGAATCCGTAGCCATATCCGCATTGAATTCATCGCTTGGATGGCTTAAGTTCCCATGTCGCCAAATAGGATTGATTTCATCGCAATCCCAGGTACCGAAGTCCGGTACGGCAGTTAGGATATCCCTCAACATATTTGTGCCGGATCTAGCGGCACCAATAATGATCACAGGATTAAAATCCTCTGATTTACTCATTTCGATTTTACGTTTTCGAAGATTGCCAAATATTTTTGGATAGCTACATCAATAGCCAAGTTTTCGGAATAGAACCTCTTCCCGTTATTACCTAATTCCTTTCGTTTTTCCACCGGCATATTCACGAAAGAAATAATTTTATCCTTAATATCCTCCACATCATCCGGGATGCAAGTTAACCCGGCATTGGATTGATGCAAGAACTCAGCAGCATCACCTTTCAGTCCCATCAAGATAGGTTTACCTGTTTTTAGGTATGCCAAAATTTTTGAGGGTATGGTAATTTCGAAAAGTGGTTTGTTTTTTAAATGAACTACTAGTTTATCGGAGGATTGCAAATAATTCGAAACCACATCAGATGAAACCCTAGGATGAAATTTCACGTTTTTCGCGCCTGACTCTTTGATAAAAAGTTGGAGGTTCTCCAACTCCACCCCACTACCTAACATAACGAAATTCAGTTGAGGATGAGACTCCTCTAATTCCGTTACGGCACGGAGAACACTTTCCATTGATTGCGCCGCTCCTATATTACCCGCAAACAGAAAATTTATCTTATCCGAAGGGAAAAATTCCTTTTGGGTATTCTCATCTACCCGTTCATCATTAATCGGATCCCTGCTCCAGTGGTGTATTACCTCAATTTTTTCCTTTTCAACACCTCTCTCAATTAGTTTCCTTTTAAAACCATGAGACAAAACAGTTATGATTGATGCGCGTTTGTATACGAATCCACACCAAAAATTGACAATTCCAAGGAGGGACTTATTGTTCATCATCCCTGTGGCACTTAGTGTGTCAGGCCAAATATCGTTGATATCATAAACAAAAGGAATGCCTCGAAAAAACTTTATGATACATGCCGCTATACCAACGGTTATCGCACCATGATAAGCAAAGGCAACGTCCGCTTTTCGAACTAAGAAAACACCGATAAAAGCGACCGACAATAGGTAACTCACATAGTTCAGCATTCGTTTAAGCCCTGATTTACTCTGATCCGGAAAGATGGGTATTCGAATAAGTTCAACACCATCCACCATTTCCCTTTGGAACAGCCGCTGCTTATAGCCCTCATATATCTTGCCGTAGGGATAGCTGGGAAATCCTGTCAGGACTTGAACCTCATGCCCTTGTTCCGCCAAACCTTTCGCGAAATCCAATGCCCTTGCGGTGGGTTCAGGAGTAAATAATTGCTTTATAAATAATATTCTCACTTCAGCTATGGTTGAGACCTTTCAAGCGTACAAAATTGTTCAAAAGGTCAATTGCTCCTAATGAATTTGGAATTTTCGAGTTCTTTTAAACTCTTCAAAAAACGACAAGGATCTCCTTTCGTTAGGAGGCATCGGTGGTAATTTATCCCAAGCAAAAAAACCAAGCTCCGCTACTTCCTTATCCGAAGAGGAAGGAATACCCTTCCATTCGGTTACATAAAGGGTAAGGGATACCAGTTGGACCACGTCTTTATTAGGATAAGTAACGGTTTCGAACTCGGGATTGGAGGCGAGACCAAAGGGGACATAGTTTAATACTTCAATACCGGTTTCCTCTTCTACTTCACGAAGAACGGTTTCCTCAAGAGACTCCCCTATTTCCGTTTGTCCGCCGGGTAAAGACCAGATATCTTTAAAATCCGTACGCTTATGAAGAAGGATTTCGCCTTTTTCATTTTCAACAATCGCTCGACCGCCCGTTAGTATTAATGGACGATGCCCTACGAACGCCCTCATTTCCTTGACGTAATTCCTCACTTTGACCAAACAACCCTGTTGATATAATCCGTGTAGGATAGGATAATTCTCAAAACCTTATCGGATACATTAGGCATTGAATAGTCATATACGGGTCGTAGGGTTCTTTCCGTTCCCCTCTTCTGGCCCTCCAAAACCTTGAGGCCTTGCATGACCCTTTCGATATTTAATCCCACCATCATAACGGAACCTTCCTCAACGGCTTCAGGTCTTTCATGGGCTTCCCGGATATTCAAAGCGGGAAAGTTAAGGATGGAAGATTCCTCTGAAATGGTTCCACTATCCGAAAGAACCGCCTTGGCTTGTTTTTGCAGATTAACGTAATCAAAGAAGCCTAGGGGTTTTAATAATTGAACGTTTTTATGGAAGGTTACTCCCATCTGTTCAACCCGTTTCCTTGTTCTAGGGTGTGTTGATACGATAACGGGTAAATCATACTGTTCCGCAACCGTATTAAGTATATTTACGATTTTCAGGAATTGATCATCGGGATCAACATTTTCCGCACGGTGAGTGGAAACAACGAAAAACTTCCCTTGCTCAAGCCCTAATTTCCCAAGAACATCAGAGGAATCTATTTCAGCCCCGTAATGTTCCAAGACTTCAAACATGGGACTTCCCGTTTTAATAACCCTTTCCGGGTGGAGCCCCTCACGTAGAAGATATTCTCTAGCAATACTGCTGTACGTTAGATTAATATCACTCACGTGATCCACGATTCTTCGGTTAATCTCCTCCGGAACCCTTAGATCAAAACATCTATTTCCGGCTTCCATATGGAATACGGGAATCTTCAACCTCTTGGCGGGAATGGCACAGAGGCAACTGTTGGTATCACCTAGTACCAAGAAGGCATCCGGTGCCTCCTCCCGTAAAATAGGCTCTACCGCACTAATGATGTTCCCGATGGTATTAATAGCACTTTTGCCTGCCGCATTGAGGAAGTAATCCGGTTTTTTCACTTGAAGGTCCCGGAAAAATATTTCATTCAGTTCATAATCGTAATTCTGCCCGGTATGGACAAGAACATGATCGATGCTTTCGGAATTATCCAAGGCCGCCATGACCCTAGAAAGACGAATGATTTCGGGACGTGTCCCTACGACAGTAACAACCTTGAATTTTTTAAAATCGCTCATCGGTCGGTTTAAACGTTTATGAAATAGGTATCGGCATCTGCGGGATCATACGGTTCATTGATCCAAAATAGCGTAATGAGTTCCTCATCACCGATATTAGAAATATTATGGGTGTGCCAGATCGGCATATCAACATAAGCCGGTTCCTCACCGTCAATTATGTACTCGATTACTTCGTCGGTATCCACTTTTCTTAATTGAATACTCGCTTTTCCTTTGATTACAGCAAATCGTTCCGCCTTTCGGGTATGGAAATGGTTGCCTCTTGTAATTCCGGGAACAGTGGTTGAAAAGGAAAATTGACCGGAGGTATCCGCCCTAACGATTTCCACGAAAGAACCCCTATTGTCCGTATGCTTAGTGAATTTTCTCGGATAATAATCATGCGGGATGTAGCACCGGAAACTATTAAACATGGCTAGTTCCGTAGGGGAATTCAAATTCGGGAATTTACCTTGCTCGAAATAAGAGGAATAGAAATGGCGAAGCAAATCCAACATTTCGGAAACCTTCATTTCGTGCCTATGGGCAACCGTTACCTTACCTACTTTTTCATTCCGAATCACCTGATAAATATCGTCCACCAATTCATTGACGTATACCAATTTCAAGTGTCCGTCATTGATAATCGTAGGCTCTTCTCCGTTAACGATTTTATGGCAAAAAGTAGCAAAAACGGAATTATACAGAGGCTTACCGAAGGGACCGAATACGTTTGGAATAACCATTCCCGTAGTTTTTCCTCCGCTTCTTGCTGCCCATTCCTCTAGTAATATTCTACTTTTTTTCTTGGATGCCCCATATAGGTTATCCCGTTCCTCTTGTGTTGAGGAGGAAATGATGATCCAAGGAGCGCTATCCGTTTTTTCACAAGCGGCAATCAATTGATTTACCAAGCCGACATTGGTATCGTAAATCACCTGTGGTTCACCGTGGCGATTCATGGCGGCAAGGTGAATAATGATATCACAATCGGAAACAAATTTTTCCAATGCCCCGGCATCCTCAAAAAAGGAACGTTGGTATTCCACCAACTCTATATCGTCCTGCAGGTTGAGGTAATTATAAGTATGGCGACCAATAAATCCTCCTTGGCCGGTAATTCCTACTTTTTTAGTCATCTGATTCATTCCAATTAACTGTCCAATAATCAAGCGGGAGTCTAAAATCATCATTCTTGGAATCCTCCAATCCCATATCGGAAAAAACGATAAGGGAAGAATCGTCCTCTAATGCCTTGAACCCGTTGAAATATCCACCGGGAATTACAAGGACATTGCTTTCCCCTGAACGAATAATAAAAGTTTCAACAGGTAAACTTTCGGCAGGAGACAACCAATTATCCGGACGAATCAGTTTTACGGTAAAACTTCCCTTGGTACAATAAAACCACTTGGTTTCCTGCTTATGTCCTTGCCAAGCCCTAGGTTGTTCCGTGCCTACCGGTTCTATTCGATAGAATCTTCGGACGTTTTCCAAATCAAAGTCGTTGGCAAATGCGATAAGCCCACGTTCGTCCCTATGCGTCCCTCCTTGTATAATGTAAGCCCTTTCCAATTTTACTTGGGCAATAATTCCGGAAAATCCGCTCCTACTTCCTCACGTATGAAATCAAGTTTCAAGAGTAACTTCATCGTTCCTTCCACATCCAAACGATGGGTGTTGTGGGAATGATAATCCTCTACTTTTGAAATATCCTCTTCACCTTGGGAGAAATATCTTTCATAATTAAGATCCCTGTTATCTGCCGGAATACGGTAATAACCACCCATATCCTCTGACTTCAACATATCCTCCCGGTTCACCAAGGATTCATATAATTTTTCCCCGTGGCGAGTTCCTATGATTTTAATGGGATTATCAGCCTTGTATAATCTTTTTAATGCTTTGGCAAGGACTTCAATGGTTGCTGCCGGGGCTTTTTGAACGAAGATATCCCCTGAGTCCGCGTTTTCAAAGGCAAAAAGTACCAAATCCACCGCGTCATCCAAGGTCATCATGAAGCGGGTCATGTTGGGATCGGTGATGGTAATATCCTTTCCTTCCTTAATCTGGGAAACGAATAAGGGAATTACGGATCCTCTACTTGCCATCACGTTTCCGTAACGTGTTCCGCAAAGTACCGTTCCTGAGGAATTCCTGGATTTCGCCACCATTACCTTTTCCATCATCGCCTTGCTCATACCCATAGCATTAATGGGGTAAACCGCTTTATCCGTACTAAGTACCACTACGCGCTGGACACCATTTCTAACAGCGGCATCCACTACATTTCCCGCACCGATAACGTTTGTTTTTACCGCCTCTAAGGGAAAGAATTCACAAGAAGGAACCTGCTTAAGCGCTGCTGCGTGGTATACAAAATCCACACCCCTCATGGCATTGTGAACACTATTGTAATCCCTCACATCACCGATAAAGAACTTAACCTTATTATTAAGGAGTTTTCTACGCATGTCATCCTGTTTTTTCTCATCCCTTGAGAAAATCCGGATCTCACCTATATCGGATTTTAGGAATCTTTTGAGTACCGCGTTTCCGAAGGACCCCGTCCCTCCCGTGATTAGGAGTGTTTTATTCTTAAACATGATTTTAGATTTGTCGATTCAAAAAAGGATGTTACTCTCCTTCTTAGCGTTTAGAGTTATTACCCCACCATTTATTCCCAAATCAAAATGGTTCGGGTATAGCTAGGGCATAGAAGCTAAAGGAATTACCTTTCCTTGGTTTCTTTTAAAAGGTTTTCCAGTGAATTCGTATATGTGGAGATAATTTCGAATTCATATTGCGGAATACTTTTCTCCCCACGTTGAAGCATTATTTTCTCGGTTTTCTTATTGATGTGGTATCTATCCGAATTCCACCAAATCACTCCTTTGATTCTTCCTTCCTCATACTTTTGCATGATGGTGGAAACATGCTCTTCAAATTCAGCGATGGGTATTAGATCCAACCTTTTGGTTTTATTGGAGGGATGATACCTGTGGTGTACGAATACGTATGAGGGAAGCCCGTATTTTTTCCCAATCCTAAGTGACTCCCTACAATTTTGGGAAATGTAATCCGTATCCGACTTTTTATTTTCATAAAAGTCATAAATAGACGGGTATAACGCGTCGGACTTTTCATATAAAAGCGTTAGGCTATTATTTTTTGCCCTCCACTTATCATTACGATTCCAATATTCCCTAAATGGGATACCATAATATCCCCACTTTAAATCAGGTCTTACCTCTTGTGCAATACTCAAAGCCTTGAGAAATTGCTTCAGTACCTTTTCCTTTTTCTCTTTGTTTTCAGGGTTTATATCTTTTAAAATTTCTATTGCTTTTCCTTCCCAGTCCAAAACACCGAGTCCGGATTTATTTTCGGGCGGCAAACTCATTAATTTCTTTCTAAGCTTTCCTTCGTCCACCTCTAGTTCATTATCCTTTTTTACGATACTGGACTGATATACCATAGAGACGTTCGGAACGCCCTTATCAACAAGAAACTTATTGCTGTTATTCGCAAGTCCTTTTCTGGGTATCGCCGTATAAAACATGGATTCGGTAGTTTTTTTGTTGCATGATCCAAG
>JAHDDF010000407.1 GCA_020629475.1 Saprospiraceae bacterium | reverse complement strand
CACAACCCGTCCATGCGGCATAAATATCGAAGTAAGTACCGGTTTCCGTTTGTGCCGCGCCTTGGGCAAAATGGCTTTCTCCTTCGCAAATTTCTACTTGTACTATGGTCTCGGGGTTCGGGTAGAAGATTGCCTCTTGTACCAAAACACTATCGCAACCCGAGAAGGCGGACAATGTATCATTGTAAACACCACTCACGAATTGCCATTCGCCGCCTAAGAACAAGGAGTCCCCATCACAAGCGGTAAGGGTTAAATCCGTAAAGATGGTTGATGTTACGTTAACCGTTGTATGAATAATGGAATCACATCCGTTTATCGTAGGGAAAGTATCCGTGTAAACGCCCGCCAAGAATTGCCATTCATTGGCGATAAACAAGGAATCTCCTTCACAAATGGAAGCGGATTGGTTTTGCTCGTAATCCGGGAAATAGGATAACACGGTAGTTACCGTTGAATCACATCCGTTTTCCGCCGTCAAGACATCCACGAAGGTTCCAGGTGCTGTTTGCCATGCCCCTCCCAATTGGATGGAATCACCGTTACAAATAAATGCGACATCATTCGATTGGAATACCGGTTTTACAATCAACTCCGTAATTACGGTGGAATCACAACCATTGGATGCCGTATATAAATCGGAATAGCTGCCCGCCGTTGTTTGACTGCCCCCTCCTACGAAATGGGAATCCCCGTCACATATCTCGACCGTGTCCAAAGTGGTATAAACCGGTTTTACCAAAAGGTCGGTTACGATGGTGGAATCACAACCCGCCCACGTTTGGTAAACATCGTAGTACGTACCGGTTTCCGTTTGTGCCGAACCACCTGCCACATAGGATTCTCCTTCGCAAATTTCAACGGGGACTAGAATCGAATAGGTATCCCTGACGATAAGTTGGGTAAACAATACGGAATCACAACCGTTAGCGGCAGTTAGGGTATCATTGTATACACCCGGCAAGAATTGCCAAGCATCAGCAAGGAAAATAGAGTCTCCCGCACATATCTCCTCCGTTAAATCGGTAGAGAAGGTAGGCAAGACGATCAAGGACATCACCAAAACCGAATCACAGCCGTTCTGTGCCATTAAAGTATCCCTGTAGGTTCCTTGAGTAAACAACCATTCCCCTCCGAAATCCAAGGAATCCCCGGGACAAATTTGTGCCGTAAGCGGTGTTTCGAACACGGGTAAAATCTCGACTTGGGTAGTCACTATGGAGTCGCAACCCACAATGGTTTCTAAAGTGTCCACGTATGCCCCCGCCAAGGTTTGCCAATCACCTGCCAAGAAGATGGAATCTCCCGGACAGATACCGACAAGCTCCGTACTATACTCCGTAGGAATAACCGTCAGGTCGGTCGCGACTATACTATCACAACCAAAATAGGAAGCGTAGGTGTCAATGTATAAACCGGTAGTGGTTTGCCAGTTTCCTGCCGCAAAAAGGGAGTCTCCTTCGCAGATCTCAAAGTATAAATCCGTATTAATAACCGTAACAACGGCTAGGTTACTGAACACCGTCGAGTCACAACCATTCGCCGCAGGGTATACGTCCACGAAATCACCGGATTCGGTTTGGAAGGCACCACCTACAAAATATTGGTTTCCTTCACAAATCTGTATGGAATCATAGGTAATCGGATTTTCCAGAACGACCAACTCTGATACCAGAACGGAATCACAACCGCTAAAGGTTTGAAGGGTATCGTAATAAATTCCGGACTCCGTTTGTGCGGCACCGCCTAGAAATTCACTTTCCCCATCACATATTTCATAATATAAAGGTGTTTCAAAGATCGGATTCACGATTAATTCCGAAACGAGGACGGAGTCACAGCCGTTTATCGCGGTAAGCGTATCCAAGTACGTTCCGGGTGTAAACTGCCATTCGCCACCAAGGAACAAGGAATCATTATCACAGATTTCGAAGCTAAGTTGGGTTTCGAAATCCTGACGGATGGTCACCTCCGTAATTAAGATGGAATCGCAAGTATTGAAGGCGGTTAAGGTATCATTGTAGAAACCCGGTAAGGTTTGCCAATCCCCTCCCAAAAAGATGGAATCCCCCGGACAAATGCTTTCCGAAAGGTTAGTCACCGGTACGGGAAGAATACTTACCTCGGAAATGAGAACCGAATCACATCCCGCTTGATTTTGAAGGGTATCAAGATAGGTACCCGGTAGGGTTTGGAATTCCCCACCTAGTAAAATGGAATCACCGGGACATATCGCAAAGGTCAATGGTGTTTCTGACACATCGAACACCGTAAGGGTAGAGATAATGATAGAATCGCATCCGTCCACGGTTAAGTAGGAGTCCGTGTAAACACCGGATGTGGTTTGATCCGCACCTCCTAGGAACATGGACTCGCCATCGCAAATTTCAAAGAAACGATCCTCTTGGTACACCGGATGAACCGTAAGCGTGGAAACGATTACGGAATCGCAACCACTGAAAGTTGTTAGGGTATCGAAGTAGGTTCCGCTCACCGTCTGCTCCATTCCCCCGAGTAACATGGATTCCCCATCGCAAATTTCAAATTCCAAGGGTGTTTCGAATACAGGGTTTACGATAAGGTTGGTAATGACGATGGAATCACAACCGTTTACGGTGGAATACGTATCCGTATAGGTTCCCGTTTCCGTTTGATCCGCACCTCCTAGGAACATGGACTCGCCTTCGCATATCTCAACGGTGAACTCCTCTTGGTAAATCGGGTAATAATTTACGGTGGAAACCAAAACGGAATCACACGTTTCAACGCTTGCTAAAGTATCGAGGTAAGTACCCTCGTCAAATTGCCATTCACCGGCAAGGAAGATGGAATCTCCCGGGCAAATGGAAAAACTAAGCGGCGTTTCAAAAACGGGATGAACCGTAAGTTGGGAAACCACAACGGAATCACAACCTTCCACGGTTTGGAACATATCCGTATAGGTTCCCGTTTCCGTTTGATCCGCTCCACCCAAAAACATGGACTCCCCTTCGCATATCTCAAAGAAATACTCTTCCTGATATACCGGATGAACCGTAAGATTTGAAATTAAAACGGAATCACAACCCAAGTACGTAGCTAGCGTATCGTAATAGACTCCCGGAAGAGTCTGATCGGCTCCTTCCAAGAACATGGCTTCTCCATCACAAATTTCAAACTCAAGCAAGGTTTCCGGAACGGGATTTACGACGAGGGTAGAATAAACGAATGAATCACAGCCCGCTTGGCTCAGATAATAATCCGTGTAAATACCGGCTTCCGTTTGATCCGCTCCACCCAAAAACATGGACTCGCCTTCGCAAATGGAGAAAGTGATTTCCGTTGCGTAATCCGGATAAACAATCAAGGTGGAAACGATCAAGGAATCACAGCCTTCGATGGTTTGGAGTAAATCATTATAAACGCCGGACTCCGTTTGCTCCGCCCCCCCTAAAAACATGGATTCGCCCTCACATATCTCGAAGGTGAGTGGCGTGGTGAATATCGGGTGAACGGTAAGTTCGGTAATCACCGTTGAATCACATCCGTTTTGTGCGGTATAAACATCAATGTAGGTACCTGCTTCTGTTTGATCCGCCCCTTGCAAAAAGATGGATTCACCTTCACATATTTCAGCCGTTTGAGGATTGGTATAAACAATCTTAACTATCAAATTTGTGACAATTACGGAATCACAGCCTTCGACCGTCTGATAGACGTCCGTATACGTACCCGTAGATGTTTGATTTGCGCCCCCGACGAAGTAAAATTCCCCTTGGCAAATTTC
>JAHDDF010000406.1 GCA_020629475.1 Saprospiraceae bacterium | reverse complement strand
GCAATTTGAATGCGAAGGAAAAACAGCTGAATTAATAATTCATCAAATTAAATAAACCCACTCCTTCCTCCGGAACGACCGCAGCACACAAAGCCCCGACATTCATGTCGGGAAAAACAATAAAAACCATGCACACCCAAGAAAAACAAATCAAACTCCCCGCCTACAAACAAGAAATAACCCTAGCCTTTCAATCCAAGGAAACCCTACCCACAAAAAGGCAGCAACGGATATACCAAACCATCCAAGAAAAAAGCGAGGAAATAAAAAGTAACATCCATGCATTCGTCGAGAAACAACAGGAAATCACCCTAGAGGAATTCAAGAACCACTACATTCCCGAATTAATCGTAATTTCAGAAGCGGAAAACATCGACAATGAGGAATGGACCTTCTATTTCCTAAATACCAAAGACGGCTTTTCCTACATGCTTATTGAAATAAACCACACAACACCCTATTGGATTTCCTTTCAAGCATAACGCAATATGAAAACCAGAATTCTACTTATTTCCATCGTAATGTCAGCACTCCTTCAATCCTGTACACTAGGAGGGTCCTCCTATGATAAAAACGAAGGAATAAATACGGGCATCCTTCAAGAAATTGAAGCATTAAACCAAAGCATTTATTCCGCATTGCAAAATAACGACAAGGAAACCTTTAAAAGCTTTTGCGCACCGGCACTATTACAAGATCAAGCCACCAATTTCGATGCATTATTCCCTAAACTAAATCAAATCGTAGCGGATCGTAATTATTCTATCCACGACCAATATCATGTTAAAAATGCGGGATTAAATCAATCCAATAGTATTTTTTCCAACATAGGCGATCCCGACGGTTATTCCATATCATACACCGCACTAAATCAAGAAGTATTTATTTCCACACTCATCCCTGAAGGGAATCTAGACCAATTCCTTCTAGCTTTCGTTTACGGGAAATACCCGGAAGGTTGGAAATTGAATATCCTGCAAGCCGGTTTATATAAAATCAATAATAAAACCGCTCCGGAATTATATGCTCAATCCTTAAAGGAATATAAAAACGGATTTATCGTAGATGCCGCACTTTCCATGTACCTCGCGGAACAAGCTACCAAACCCGCCAATACCCTTTGGAAATACAACAAGGAAAAAGAATGGAAAACGTATTACGAGAAATTAGTCAAAGAGGTAAACGAGACATATAATTTTCCTTTAAGATTAAATATCCAAAGCGCACCATCCATAATCAATATCGCACCGCAAGGATCAAAAGACGGATATTTCCCCAATATCTCTTACCTAACAAATATAGATATTAATAACACGGAAGCCCTCACCGCTGAGCACGAGGAAATCCATGACATCATCGAGGAAACATTTCCGGGCATTACGGAAAATAAAAGTCACATCATTTATTCCGCCTATAATTCCATGCCCTCCAAGGATACTCAAACCCCAACTTATCGTTTTGTGAAGGAGGTTTACTAGACGTTAGACTCCGTTCTGTAGCTTTAGTAAACAACTGTCTAATGTCTGAATAACAATATTTTAGAAAAGCACCTAGTTAAAAATCCAGCAACAGATTTACCTAATTGAGCCTAAATTTGAGTTGCACATTATGATATCAAAGAAAATCGGGCATGATAGGCACGTCTGTTACTGAACTTTATACAGCTTGATTTTAGCTTCAGACAAAGACTATAAAATCACCACTCACGAATTCGAATTAAAATAAACACCCCTACCCGATTCGAATATAGGTCGGCACGACCGACACACGCAAAGCCCCGACACTCGGGTCGGGGTAAACATTCATGGGTAAACAATAAAACCCCATTTACCATTGTACTTCATACAAACCAAAGTGTATGAAGAATTTTACCCTCATTCCCTTAATAATTGCCATGCCGTTTTTCCTTTCCGCACAAGACCTCCAAAAACACCAATGGGAAAACCGGTTGATTGTTATTCAGGCACCGGTTAAAAATGATCCCCTATTATTAAAACAACTACAAGGACTAAAGGAGATCAATGAATTAAAAGACCGTAAAATAGCGGTATACCAATTCGTAGAAAACGAATTCCGGTTTACCGATCATGTCAACCCCTCAAAAAGCACCCCATGGCAAGCACGTAAAACCAAGGGAATCACTACCTTCAAAGTACAGCTAATCGGTTTGGATGGCGGCGTTAAATTGGAAAAAACTACACCTTTAACCATGGATGAGTTATACGCCATTATCGATGCCATGCCGATGCGAAGAAGGGAATTGAGACGGAAGGAGAAAGACAACTGATCCTAGTTTCGATTTGTATATCTAAGTGAATTTCAAAACAAGAATCATGAAAAAGATACTCGCTTTCGGTGCCAGCAACAGCAGCACGTCCATTAATAAGGCATTCGCTAGTTATGTGGCAGGAAATGTGGAAAACACGGAATCAATCATCGCGGATTTGAATGATTACGAACTACCTATCTACGGTAGCGATTTGGAAAAAGCTAAGGGATTACCCGAGAACGCCACCAAATTTAATGACCTACTTGCATCCGTAGACGGAATCGTCATTTCCTTGGCGGAACACAACGGGAATTATACCGCCGTTTTCAAGAACCTATTCGATTGGATTTCAAGAATAGATATGAAAACGACATGGAAAAATGTACCCATCCTTTTATTGGCGACTTCCCCCGGAGGGCGCGGGGGCGCCAATGTATTACGGATAGCCAAGGATGCCTTCCCGCATTTCGGCGGAAATGTAGTAGCGGATTTCTCCCTTCCCAAGTACTATGAAAATTTCTCGGCGGAAGGAATAAAAGATGCGGCGCTTCAAGCACAATTGGAAGAAAAAATAAAAACCTTTTCCGAGGCTTTGGAGGTCTAAAATCCAAATGATTAATTTAGAGCCGGTGGGTAAATTACTCACCGGCTTTTTTATTCCCAATTTTTAAAATATCCTTTGTGATGAAACGTCTCTTCCCTTTTTTCCTGTTAATAAGCCTTATAGCGGTAAGCTGTGCCCCTGAGCCCTTTAATATCATTGACCCCACTGATTTCAACCAAAAAATAGCCGACCGTACGGATATTCCCAATGCCGATGAATTGGCAAAGGTGTATTACAATTACCCACCGGAAGAAGGAAGCCCGCAATTCGATATCAAATCCGTTGAAATAACCGAGGGAACCTTTGAAACCACCTTCATCCACGACGGCATGATGGATGATTCCCAACGTGCCGTAAAAATTATCATTACCTCCGAGCAGAAGGACGGAAAATGGGAAGTCCTCAAAATCAAGAAGAACTTCAAATGCTATGAAGGGCGCGGACATACGGATTGGGGAACCGAGTTTTGTATTTAATTTCCGGGAAAAGGGTTCTTACGGTCGTCGACAAAATCCAAGCATATATAGAAATGAAATGATTTTCTTCCGGTTTTGAGGGATTATTGAAGTATTACAATTATCCCACAAAGCCCTAAAGCCATGGAAGTTGCAATCATCATTTTAGTATTAGCCGCCGTTTTCTTTTTGAGAATCGGAGTCGAGTTTTTGAACCGTAGCGGTTCTTAAACAAAGAAATTTTTAATTAGTCGTAGGACGACTTGGGTCCTCCTACGACTAAAAGAAATAGACGCGAGCATCGCGTCTATACAATTAAATGGTACAAATGATCAGGGCGGAATGACCGCAGCACCCAAAGCCCCGACATTCATGTCGGGGAAAACAATAAATGACAACAATGAACGATGGTTGCGTTGGTCAATGGTTGTACCATCGACCAA
>JAHDDF010000405.1 GCA_020629475.1 Saprospiraceae bacterium | reverse complement strand
AAAGACAATCTGTTTTCTCAAATCCCCTTCTTGCTTTAATACTGAGGGGGTGACTGCCAGCCCTAGTCCTCTACCCAATCCTTCCCCAGCCCTTCACCTTCTTGGAGTACTCATCCATATAAGCCTTGAGACCGGCGTGGTGTGGCTTGGAAAAAGTAGGGTCGTCCTCAAGTACACGGCTAGCGATTTCCCTAGCGGTAGAAAGGATTTTTCCGTCCTGTGCCAAATCCGCCAAACGGAAACGGATGATGCCGGACTGTTGGGTGCCCTCGATATTACCGGGGCCGCGCAAACGAAGATCCGCATCCGCGATTTCAAAACCGTTGTTGGTGGAAACCATGGTTTGGACACGGGAACGTCCTTCCTTGGATAGTTTATTGCCCGTCATTAATATACAGTAGGATTGCTCCGCTCCTCTACCCACTCTTCCCCTTAACTGGTGTAATTGCGATAAGCCGAAACGCTCCGTATTTTCAATGACCATTACCGAGGCATTAGGGACATTCACCCCGACCTCAATAACGGTAGTGGCTACCATGATTTGCGTTTCACCTTTTACGAAACGCTGCATCTCAAAATCCTTGTCGTCCGGTTTTAGCCTACCATGAACCACACTAATATTATACTCCGGGGTAGGGAAGTCCCGACTTAAGGATTCAAAGCCTTCCATGAGGTTATTCAAGTCAAGGGTTTCGCTTTCCTCAATGAGCGGATAAACTACGTAAACTTGCCTTCCTAATTTAATTTGCTCCCGCATGAATCCTAGGACACGTAGCCTTCCGCTTTCGTATTTGTGCAAGGTTTTTACCTCCTTCCGTCCGGGCGGTAGCTCATCGATAACGGAAACATCCAAGTCGCCGTAAAGCGTCATGGCTAGCGTCCTAGGAATAGGCGTAGCCGTCATAACCAAGATATGCGGCGGGTACGGTTTGTTCTTCTTCCAAAGTTTGGAACGTTGCTTCACCCCGAAGCGGTGTTGCTCGTCCGTAATGGCAAGCCCTAGGTTTTTAAAAACAACAGGGTCCTCCAATATGGCATGCGTCCCGATAAGGATTTGAATATCCCCGGATTCGAGGAATTTTAGAAGCTCCTTCCGTTTTTTTCCTTTTACGCTACCGGAGAGATAGCCGACTCTCACACCCATTCCCTTGAGGTAATCGGTAATGCCGATGTAGTGCTGTTGCGCCAGAATTTCGGTGGGTGCCAGCATGGCTGCCTGGAAACCATTGTCCAATGCCATAAGCATTGCCATTAATGCCACCATGGTTTTCCCGGAACCTACATCCCCTTGCACCAAGCGGTTCATTTGCATGGGCGTACCCATGTCCCTTCGGATTTCCTTGATTACGCGCTTTTGTGCGCCCGTTAATTCAAAAGGGATTTTCTCGTTGAAAAAGGTCATGAAATACTCCCCGATTTTGGGGAAGGGGTAACCTCGTAAAGTATCTTTTCTATTCTTTTTTAATTGCAATAAGCGTAATTGCAAAAAGAATAATTCCTCGAATTTTAAACGGGCTTTTGCGGCTTTTAAATCCAAGGGGTTCTTGGGGAAATGAATGTGCCTTACGGCGTCGTATCTTTTTGGTAGTTTTAATTTATCAAGAATATATTTAGGAAGTGTTTCGGGTACATCTTTTTCGGTGAGTTTATTCATTAACACCGCCGTCAGTTTCCGGATGCCCTTTGCGTCCAACCCCTTTTTTGTACACTTATCCGTGGTAGAATATACGGGTGCTAAAGTGAGTTCTTTTTTAGCTTTATTATCCGCTAAGGATTCCATTTCCGGATGCGGGATATTTGCCTTGTTGTTGAAGACGGTTACCCTGCCGTAAGCTACGTATTCCGTTCCCGGTTTCAAGGAATTTGCCAAGTAGCTAGCCCCTTTGAACCATACCAATTCCACGGCTCCCGTTTCATCCCGTAATACCCCGATAAGGCGTTTTTTTCTTCCCTCGCCCTTGGTTTCCAAACGACGTAAAATACCTTTTATTTGAACCGTTTGACCATCCGCGTAAGGTCCTATATCCTTGATTTGATGGAATTTGGTCTTGTCTACGTAACGAAAAGGGAAATGCATGAGCAAATCCTCAAGGGTGAAGATGCCCAATTCCGTTTTTAATAAATCCGCCCTTTGTGGGCCTACGCCTTTTAGGAATTCTATCTTGGTTTTTAACAACAATTTCTCCTAGGGATTAATCCTTTGTATAATGAAGTTACGAAAGGTATTGATTTGTTCCGGCTGCATGACTCTTTTGGGAATAATATGAGCGGAACCCATGGATTGGAATAACCAAAAAACATCCTCTCTTTCCGCTATGTCAATGAGGGCTTGGTATTGCATTTCAACCTTGGAGTAATCGGTTTTTATTTTAATTAAGTTGTCCTTGAATTCATATTCGTAACTCGTGAAAAATATACGATTCGCCTCTTGGTTGTAATAACTTTTTGCAAATGTTTGCACCCGTTTTTTATAAACCGTATCGTAAATAAAAAACCAGATAACGGCGAATACTATTAATATACCGCCGGCTACATATTGTTCTTGAATCATTAATGAAACGGCAAATAGAATGAAAGCCAGAGGGAGGAAAAATTGAAGTCTTTGCCTACTCTTTTTTCTCCAAGGGGCTTCCCAAGTATTGAAGGTGTATAAATCCACCAATTCTTGTAGACGTAAATTGAATTTGAATTTCATAAGGTAAAGATAGAAAAAGGCTTGTTGTTTTAGGGGTGTCGTATGAAGGGATAATGCTCGTAAAATGATAATCTCTTTATGTTATTTGAATTTTCTCCAATGCCAAACAACGTTCTATATTCCTTAATGTTCCGCTTTTTCGGTTTTCATCAGAGTTGAAATCCTTGGCGATGAAATGCGTACATGCTTGAATAGCAAATTCATCCCTTTCTGCATCATTGTGGAACCCACCTTTGACTTCCCATTTTCCCGCTTCGGTTTTAAATGTATCAGGAAAATATCGAGGTCTTTTTCCGATATGCAATACCGTTACCCGATGCGTTTTTGTTTTCAGGTATTCCATGACAAGGGTGTCCGTTCCTCGAAAATCACATATGATGAAGGATACTTCTTTTTGTTCCAGTGAAGTCCTGATGTGGGTTAAATACCACTTCTCAAAATCCTCGTATTTGATGTTTCCGTTTCCGAAGATGTAGATTTTCATGATTGTGTTTTTTATTTTGTTTTTAGCGTCGCCTCCAGCGGCGACTATTCCCTAGCGTAGGGCAAAGCCCCACGAACCCAAGCCCCACGGAAAAATCCAAATTTCCTCAAAAAAATTCCTCACATTTTAAAGAAAATGACTCTTATAGGGTGAACCAAAAAAATAGGAATGCCCCAGTCTCTAGTGTACAATTATGTCCACATCGTATTCAGCACGAAAAACCGTAATCCGATAATTTCTCCCAAAATGGAGGAATGTTTATTCCCCTACATGATTCACGTTTTAGAAGACCTAGGATGTCAAGTATTAGCGATTGGAGGAGTTCCTGATCACATCCATATTTTGGTTAACCTAACGAGGAAAAAGCCACTCATGAAAATCGTAGAGTTGGTAAAATCCCATTCCTCAAGATGGATAAAAGAGGAGGACGATTTATTCCGAATGTTTTATTGGCAAAAAGGATACTCTGCTTTTTCGGTCAGCCCTCAAAGGAAGGAAAGTATTATTAAATACATTCAAAATCAAAAAAGGCATCATACGGACCGGGATTTCAAAACGGAAATGCGGGCGTTTTATGACTATTATGGGATGGAATATGATGAGAGATATGTTTGGGATTAAT
>JAHDDF010000404.1 GCA_020629475.1 Saprospiraceae bacterium | reverse complement strand
ATGTAATGCGTAACCACTTAAAAGGAAGGCAAGTGCACGCTTTTTGTTGAGCTCAAAACAACAAATAGCGACACGCATGCGTACATACATCCGACAAATCATCATCCTACTCCTCTTAACCCTAACAGCCGCAACCCTGAGCGCGCAAATCGAGTACAACCTCAGACTAGAGCCGGACGGGGAAACCTACTGCGTGTACATGCGCTCCAACCAAACCTTCACCGGCAACATGGCACTAATAGCCACGGCACAAGTCACCATTCTCGCCCCGCACGGCACAGGAACGGCTTGAACTCATTCATCCGGGTACAGGGGCAGGAGGCATCCAAAACTTCCAACCCAACATGCAATGGGATCCGTCCTCACGAGTAGACGCACCAACGGAGAACCCCGGGTTCGATTACATTTCATTTGGCTTCACCAATAACGTACTCAACCCAAATAATCAAACATTATTCGACATTATCGCAGGCACCGAATACAAACTCTTTTGCTTTAAAAACAGCGCTCCATGTTTAGGAGAATTACAATTAATCGCAAACGGCGTGGATCCCTTCATTCCTCCCAACAGCGTAAACTCCAACCCGGAAAACAGCATGACCGTAGCAGGAGCGGGAGGGGAAACATATATCGGAAACTATGAATCAGGGTCTACATCCTGCGACCAAGAAACGAACAGCACGCCCGAGGCCATTGATGGCTCAGGCAGCATTGACCAAGACCAAACACTAAACGGCACGCTTGGAGCAACGGATCCCGACGGAGACGATCTTTTTTTTTCTCCATTCACAAATCCAAGTAACGGATCTCTGACCATAAACCCCGACGGAACTTTCACCTACACCCCAACCCCCGGATTCACAGGTACGGATTCCTTTTCATTTGAAGTATGTGACAATGGGACACCGCCACTCTGCGACGTAGCGTCTTATACGGTCACCGTAAATGCGGTACTTCCCCAAAATAACCCACCGGTTGCCGTTGGCGCATCCATAAATACGGAACAGGAACAAACCTTCAACGGAACGTTAGGCGCGATTGATCCGGACGGCGACAATATCACTTTTTCACAAAACACCGCCCCGACTAACGGATCACTAACCATAAACCCCAACGGAACTTTCACCTACACCCCAAATCCCGGATTCACAGGTACGGATTTTTTCTCTTTTCAGGTTTGCGATGACGGAAACCCGATACTCTGCGACACCGAATCCGTTTCCGTAACCGTAAGCCCCGCACAAGCCCCAAACAATTCGCCCGTAGCAACGGACGAAACCACCACCATAAATGAAGACGAGAGTATAACAGGTACACTAAACATAACGGATCCGGATGGGGACATCGTAAACATCAATACCACCCCGATTCTCTTACCGGAAAACGGCACACTAAACATCAATCCGGATGGCAGCTACACCTTTACCCCGGATCCTGACTTTTTCGGAATAGACTCTTTCTCCGTAGAATTTTGTGACGAAGGCGACCCCGTACTTTGTGACTCCACCACTGTTACCCTTAATATTTTACCGGTAAACGACGCACCTTTACTTGAGGATCAAACCATCACTATAATGGAAGATCAAGCCATTACGGGAACCATTATAGGAACGGATCCGGAAGAAACACCTCTAACCGCCAATACCACACCGATTAACTTTCCTTTTAACGGATCCGTAATCATTAATCCGGACGGAACATTCACTTATACGCCCGACCCCGATTTTGCAGGAACGGATTTATTCTCGATTGAAGTATGTGATGAAGGAAACCCGATACTTTGTTCCATCACTACCATTACCGTTATTGTAGAAGCTGAAAACGACGCACCAATAGCCACCCCTATCAATATTACGATAACCGAAGAATCCCAAGTATTCGGAACGATTACGGGTACGGATCCAGACGGTGATAATATAATCGTAAACACCAATCCCATAGTTCCACCCAATAACGGAACCCTGATCATCAACCCGGACGGTACTTTTACCTATACACCGGATCAAGGATTTACAGGTACGGATTCCTTTTCATTTGAAGTATGTGATGACGGAAGCCCCGTGCTTTGCGATATCGAAACCGTTTCCATTATAGTTACCGAAGCAGAGAATTCTTGTATCATTTCATACAATATCCGTCTAGAACCAAACGGGGAAACCTATTGCGCATATATGCAATCCTCGGAAAGTTTCACCGGAGCGGATGCGTTGATCTCCGATGCCCAATTCACGATAGTGGTTCCGCACGGAACCGGAACGGATCGGTTTGAACCCATATCACCTACAACAGGAATCCCCGGTGCGGACTCATTCATTGGAGGATTATCTTGGGACATCATAAACAGAGCGGATGCCCCACAAGAAGATCCCATTAATGATTACATTACTTTTGGTTTCTCTAATAACCTAACAGGCTTTGACATCACGGTAGGGGAGGAGTATCAACTTTTTTGTTTCAATAACAATGGTGCATGTTTAGGAGAAACCCAAGTTTATTCCAACACATCCGCTCCCTTTAATTCACCCAATTCAACCGGCTCTAATCCGTATAATTCAATGGTAGTTGATGGGGTAGGGGAGGACGCCTATTGCAATAATTACAACACGGGCGACACCTTCTGCCGCCTTTTTGCCGTAAATGATGAATATACGACCGCATACGAAACGGAAATCAACGAAAACATAAACTCCAATGATGAAATTCCTTCAGGAACAACTATAGGTTATACGCTCTTGGAAGACGTGAGTAACGGGGCATTAATACTAAACCCTAACGGAACATTCACCTATCAACCCAACCAAGAGTTCGAAGGCACTGATGCGTTCCAGTATTCACTATGCGATGTAAATGAAGACATTCCTTGTGATACGGCAACAGTTGTATTAAACGTGTTACCACCGGTTTGCATTCCGCCTACCATTTCAGGTATTCTTATCAACGAAGCCGATTGTGAAGACGGAAACGGAAGTGTCACCTTGGTTTCTAATTCTACAATAGATTACGACTACCAATGGAGTCCATCCAATGTAGGTACATTAAACCCGGAAGGAAATCAACTATCCGATTTACCTGCCGGACTATATAGCGTAACCGTATCACAAAGCGATAATCCGGATTGCAATAGCGTTTTTCAAAACATCAACGTAGGAACAAACGGACCACCTTCGGTAACGCAAGTGGACATACAAAATGCGACCTGTAACCTTTCCGATGGTTCCGTAACATTCAACCCTAGCACTTTTGATTATACATGGGATGACAACTTCGTAGGAAACCAACGAACGGATTTACCGGCAGGTAATTATTCCGTCACGGTATCCGTTCCCGGAAGTACGGAATGCCAGGATATTCTTGTATTCAATATCGGGCAGGACAACAACATTAGTCTTGTAACTACCGCAACGGGTAATGCTATCTGTAACGAAGCTAACGGAAGTATTAGTCTTCAAGGTACGGGAGGAAGCGGGGACTACTCTTACCTCTGGGGTGACGATAATACCCAAGGCAGTCGTACGGACTTAATCGGCGGAAGCTATTCCGTAACCCTTACGGATAACATTTCAGGCTGTACCAAAACAAGTGTAATAGCCATAGAGGATATTATTCCGGGAGAGGCGGATATTACGATTAATGACATCATCTACGAACAATGTGCCTTCCCCGTTTTCAATGGAACGGTGGATTATACATTAGATTTATCCGCTGATTTCATAGGAACACCGGATGTTCGTATTACTGACGGGCAAGGAAATAATTTCGCGAACGGGTTTCTCAATGCCGGCGAATATTGCCTAATTGTTAGGG
>JAHDDF010000019.1:10618-23115 GCA_020629475.1 Saprospiraceae bacterium | reverse complement strand
CGACCCGTTAATTCCGCCAACCACTCCGAACTAAAAAAGAGGATATTCAAACGCTCTTTCTTTATTTCCACACGGGCAAATGAGTGGAAAGCCATTAAATGATATTGCAGGAAGGAATTATCCGTATTCAGGTATTCCTCCGGGTAAAAATCAATGTATTGTTTCCCGTCTAGCTCAATGAGTGTGGCTCTAAAATCCGCTTTGGTACAAGGGGATTCGTCTGCGGCGGGATTTACGGGATCATCGCAATCCTTATAGGTTAGTATATAACTTCCCCTTCCATCCGGCTTAAAGGTCCATATGGTTTTTCCTCCTTCCCAGTCCCCTTCCAAAAATTCGGATTGAATCATATCGGAATTGTAGTAAATGGGATTGATGCTGATCAAAAGGCAACCGCTAGCGGAAACCATTATGATTATGGCGATAAATAAGTAGAACTTCTTCATGGTCTTATTTTTTGTTAGTGGATATTACAATAGACACATACATACCGGACTATTTAAAACGTCGAAGTACGCGGTTGGTGGCTCAAGACTGTATTGGTAAATATTTTCAAGAAAAATGGTGTTACCGTTTTCATCAAGGGCTTCTAAATCATAGCGGATTTCAATGGGTGTCCCTAGCGGGGCGTGATAATACACCAACCATGCATCCGCCTCGCTCATCCCGATACAACCATTGGAATAAGCTTTGCCTAACGTATTCAAATTGGTTGTTGGATGTAGTAACTGACCATGACGGATCCCGTTAATGGATGGTTCAATCCAAGGGACCGTAGGAAGCCCGGTTCTCACGCCATCATCTCTTTTGGTGCTCTTGTATTCCTTATTATCCGCGGGATTAATAAATCTTGGATAACGATTAATGCGAACGATTTCCCCTTTTCCGGTTTTGGTTTTCAAGTCCACCTCCCTTCCTGCCATAGCAAGGAATTTCAGTTCATCACGCCCTACCCTAACAGGACATTCATGAATTACCGAATCCGACTCAAAAATCCTCAACTTAAACTCCGGGATATTGACATCTATCCGGAAACGTGAGATACGTTCACCTATTTTTTTGGCAATCTTCTCTTTCGGAAAAAAGAGGGTATCACCGGCGGAAAGGATAGGATGGTTATTGAAATCATGGATGGGTTTTCCTGCTTCTACGCTCCGGTAATAATCCGTGGCAACAAGGGAGTCAAGTATCCAAGGATTGAAATGAACCATCTCGTACTCCGATAGAGAATCGGAAAACAAGGAATCCTGAGTCCTTAATAAAGTATCCCAAAACACGAAATACTCACCAAGGGTGAAGTCCTCTTCCAAGATTAAATATCTGTCATATGGTTTTTCAGGAACAGCCTTATTCCAAACCCACTGCATACCGAAACGCAGGGGAATTAAACACAGGATAAATACCGAAACCCCAATTGCCCATCTAATCCTCCTATCCCGCATTCCTCATGGATTCAGGTTGCCTAATCGGGTAGGTATCTTGATTGGGCGGGGGGAAATTTCCTGTTCTCGCCTTGCCTACTTCCTCATCCTTGTGACCGGTCTTTACCAATAAACCGACAATTCCTGCACCTACCATAGCCATCCAGGCCGCATTGATGGATATTCCGGCAAGTATCAACTTGCCGATGGTAATTCTATCTTTCCGTGATGCTCTTGTTTCCATAACAATGATTTATGGTTACAAGGTATTTCGAACAGCCTTCCAAGGAGATGATGTGAATCAGTTGACACAATGATTTAAATCAAAACAAGCTTTCTAAAAATTGAAAATGACCACCCCGGATTGAGATGATCATTTTCAAGAAAAACAAATTCAGGGCTCCTTTAAAAAGGATTCCCCCATTTCGGGTTCGTATATACATCAGAGCCGGTAAGGGTCATTAGAAAATCAACCAATTGCTGTTTTTCGACTTCAGTCAGGGCGAGGTTTTGAATATTCCCATTAGGTTGTAAACGGTTGTCCAGATTATTATTTCCTGCTTGGTTCGGCAAGTTATTATAATGGTTAATGACATTGATTAAATCCGTGGTAAAAGCGGTGTGGAAAAAACCGCCATTGGAAGAACCACCGGGACCTACTACATCACGTAAAGTCGGGGAGCGGGTTACCTCGGTATCTAATTCACCTCCACCCAAGGCAACAAATTCCCCGTTATTTCTTGAATTGGGCGAAATATCGAACTCCGGTGCCCTGTGGCATCCCAAACAACCGGCACCACCACTAACCCGGACACCATCACCATTGAATTCAGTGGGTGCCATGAATAGTTGTTTGCCCGCGTTTTCAGAAGCCGTATAATTGGGGAAAGGAACAGTGTTATTATTTACCTGGGATCTTCCTTGGTCATATTTGGAATCAAAGGATTGGATACTCCTGATAAATTGCGCCAAAGCCCTTTGCATCCTATCCTCCGTTATTGTAGGATCACCGTAAACGAATTCGAATAACTCCGGATAATAGGCAATCCCCTCCATTTTTGTAATGAGCGCATTGAAATCAGGGTCACCATTGGTTCCGCTAAAACCCATTTCAGCATGATCTTGGATGGGCATAGTACTCTGCTCCTCAAGGGAGTTGGCGCGTTCATCCCAAAAGAAATTATCCTCATCCGCGAAACGAGCATTGATAAGCCGCATGGAATGCCGCCCCGTATTTCCGTTCACGCCCTCACTGGCGGGATCGGAATCGGAAAAGGCAAATTGTTGTTGGTGACAGGAGGAGCAGGAAACGGAATTGTCCGAAGATAGATTTACGTCATAAAACAAAACCCTTCCCAACGTTGCGCCGGCATCCGTAATTGGATTGCCGGCGGTATTGTCTTTGGTTATGTAATCGGGAATAGCTTGATTGGCATAATTATCCAAATTGTCTAAATCAATAGTCCCCCCAAAGGCGGCATCAACGGCAGGGAAAAGGGCGTTATTATTCCCTGTATTTGGGTCATCATTTTCACATGCCGGAAACAGGAAAAGGCAGGAAATGAAAAAAATAGGCAGCGGTAGTTTCTTCATGTGGCAGCAGGATTTTGTTTGTTGACGGACGTTTAAGATATAGTATTAACGCCCCCTATTCAAGCTTTCGTACCTACCCAAAAAAAAGCTCGATTCCATGTGAAATGAAATCGAGCCGAAAACTTCTACGCCTCTCTCGAGGAGGGCGGAGATAGTAAGTTCTCCGCCCGTCCGTACGAGAGACTAATATGAGTGAATATTGCTAACCATAGAACCAGAGCCGAATCCATGATCACCCAAGAATTGAATAATATTCCTAAGGAAAACAAGGAGAAGAAAACCAGTAAAATCACACCAATCAAATGCCGATTCCTTCTCCCCGTATTTTTGTTTTTTCGTTTTTGCATGGCTATTTCAATTTTTTGCTGAATACCAATAAGGGTACTTCGCATTCATAGGAAACCTTTTTTGCCAAACTCCTTTTCAATACATGTTTGAAAAATCCCCGTTCGCGATGGATAATCCCCAACCAAGTTTTTCTTTTACCCTTGGAATATTCCAATAGACCTTCCGTGATATTTTCGAAATACACCTCGGAGAATTCATCCCAAACTTCATTGTTTCGGCTCTTCCTGATTTGAAGGGGTTCCCCTACCATAGCAGGAGATAATTGGGTGCTGATTCGAAGGGCATTTACTTTACTTCCCAATAAGGATTTCCATTTTTCAATATCTTCGGATACCCTTTCGGAAAGGAATTCACTTTCTACAGCTAAAAGAAGATTCTCGGGCAACTCAGGTTTGGTTCCTTCAGGTACTACTAAAACCGGAACGGATGTTAAATCAATAAGTCTTGCCGTATTGGTACCGAAGAAAACCCCTTTCATTTTAGATGCTCCTTTGGTTCCCATTACGATTAAGTCCGCACCGTATTTTTTGGCTATATATGCAATGCCCTCGGCGGGATAATCCCAAACGAAGCGATGGGAAACGCTAAGACCGATATCCAAGGCCTTGAAAATCCGTTCTTCCTCCGCTTTTACCTTATCCATATATAAACCCTTCAGGCTAATATTTGCCGGTACATAAGGTTCCGTCCCATCAGGAGCCAGGTAGGCATACACCAGTACGATATCCGCTTGGATTTTATTGGCGAGCAATACCCCGAAATCAGCGGCATGCTTGGCGTTTTCGGAAAAATCCGTTGGTATAAGTATCTTTTTCATAATGTCTATTTGTGCATGATTAAAACAGGGATTTCGGGTCGCATTGCCATTGCCTTGGTTTGGCTCCTGTGGAAAAAGGCATTCAAGGGGCGTCTTTTTTCCGCTACCATAACCATGGCATCCATTTCGTTTTTCTTGGCGTAATCATTCAAGCTGTCTACTATGGATTTTCCTCTTAGGCAAACAATCCGGAAAGGAACTTTATCATGGACGCTTTCCTTTACCTCCTTGGAGATTCCTTCCTCGATTACCCTCATTTCGGATTCATCAGGGTTTACGGTAACAAACCTTACCTCCTCGAATTCATCTTTTTCGGTTAGTTTAACCCAACCATCCATATCTACTTGGGAGAAGTTGCCCTCCTTGAAAGTGAACATGATTTTATCCAATGAACGCGGTTCCGTAAACTCTTTTGGAATCAATAAAACCGGACATTCCGATTTGTAGGCGACCGCCGATGAAATCCCGCCAAAAAGTTTATCACCAATGGTTTCATGTACACCTGTGGCTCCCATAATAATGAGGTCATAATCGCCACTCATATTAACCAAGTGATCCACGGTTGACCCTAATTTCAATACCAAACCGGCAGCGGACTCATGCCCTAAAATGCGATTTGCCTTGGTTCTCATTTGTCGAAAAAGACGTTTCTCTAATTCTTCTTTTGGTACAGGTTTTGGCGTCCCTTCTTCAAAATCCAAGCCTCTTGAAACATGGACTAAAGTTATATCCGCTCCTGTATGGGATGCTAGAAATCCCGCATAGGAAAGTGCATTGTCCGAAGCGGAAGAAAAATCCGTAGGAACCAAAATCCGGTTTACGTCTTTCCATTTTAGGCTCTCAAAAAAGGAGGCATATACCATATCCCTGATTTCATGAGCTGCCGGAATTCTTCCTTCCGCCAATAGTTTACCGTTTACGGTAACCGAGGGGATTTTTTCTACTTTACTGTCCATGATGGCATTGGTTGAATTGATTAATACCCATCTAATATTGAAGGGTGGATTGGAAAGGGAAGCCTTGACGTTTTCCTCAAGTCGGATAAGATCCCTTCCTAGGCCTATGAGTTGAACCTGTATCATTGTGATGGGTGTTTTTAAGCTTTCATGAGTAAATCAAAAGGAGTAAGAATCCCTTTAAGTATCCCGTCTTCCGTAATAGGAAGAACCAATACGTTCTTATCCTTAAATTCAATGATTGCAGCTCCTACGGAATCCCAAGGAGACAAGACCGATTTGGGCTTTTCCATTAGGTCTTTTATTTGCATTCCTTTACCGAAGTTGCTCAACAAAGCCACATCCAAATCATTACGGTAAACCATCCCTGCCAACTTTCCTTCTTTGTCGATGACGGGAATAGCGGGAATACCGTACATTTGGATTACCTTAAAGCCCTTTTCCAATGAATCCTCCATTTGTAGAGGAACCACTTGGGTGGTCATGGCGTAGTTAACGGGAAGTTGTTCAGCAACCATTTTTTCTTTCTTTCACTTTTGTAATACTTCAAAGTTGCGATACTTCAAGCCCCTGGTGAATGACTCCCGTCATTGGTAGGAATGAGATTCGTCATAGAATGGACTTAGGCAATGAAACAATACCTGCAAAACCAGAACCCCGGCGAGACGATTGAGCTTTTTTCCGCCTTATTCGAAGAAGCGATTGACGGGATTATTATTATCAATAAAGGAGCAATCATAGAGGCGATAAACTCCTCCGGTGCCCATACTTTTGGTTATGACCCGGAGGAGGTAGTAGGGCAAAACGTAAAGATGTTGATGCCGCTCCCCTATCGAACGGAGCATGATGGTTATATCAAAAATCACTTGGATACAGGGGAGAAAAAAATCATTGGCATAGGAAGAGAGGTGGAAGGAAAGAAAAAGGATGGTTCCACATTTCCGTTTAGGCTTGGGGTAAGTAGGTTCAATGTTGGGGATAAACTATATTTCGCGGGAATCATACATGACTTATCACAAGAGAAAAAGGCTCAAGAGGAAATTATGAACTTGAACGTCGAGTTAGAAAACCGGGTGGAGGAAAGAACCTTGGAACTAGCCGATGTTATTAATAAACTTCTGGATGCCAATAAACGCCTTAACGGCGAAATAAAAGAGCGGAAATTAATTGAAGCCGAATTGGCGAAAGCCTTGGAGCGGGAGAAGGAATTGGGGGAACTCAAGTCTAGATTCGTTTCCACGGCATCCCATGAATTCCGGACACCCTTAAGTGCTATTTTATCCTCTGCGGGTTTAATTGGTAGATACACGGAAACCGAAGGGCAAATCAAGCGGGAAAAACACATTCAACGCATTAAATCCGCCGTAAACCACCTCAATGGAATTCTTGATGATTTTCTGTCCCTAAGTAAATTGGAGGAAGGAAAAACGGCACACAAACCCGAGGAGATTCAACTCTCCGAGTTTCTTGAAAAAGTGATGGACCAAGCCAAGGATTTTATCAAAAAAGGGCAGGAAATCGTGTTGATCGGTGATCCCGGAAATCAAATCTGTACACTGGATCAGGGCTTACTGAAAAAAGCTTTGTTCAACTTAATTTCCAATGCATCCAAATATTCCGAGGATGACCAAAAAATCGAATTAAAAGTTACTGTGGACGAACGGCTCATTCTTGAAGTGAAGGATTACGGCATGGGAATCCCTGAAAAAGATCAAACCTTTTTATTCGAAAGATTTTTTAGGGCAAATAATGCCCAGAATATCAAGGGGACCGGTTTAGGGTTGAATATCGTCGGGAAGTATTTGGAGATTATGAACGGAAATATTTCCTTTCAATCCCAAGAGGGTATCGGTACTACTTTTACGATTGATTTACCCATGCATTTTAAGCCATAACCATGAAGAAGATTTTAGTAATTGAGGATAATCTGGAAGTCCGGGAAAACCTGGTCGAACTCTTGGAACTGAGTAATTATGATGTCCAATCCGCGGAAAACGGAAAAATCGGTGTAAAAAAAGCACTTGAATTTATTCCTGACTTAATCCTTTGTGATGTAATGATGCCGGAACTTGACGGATTCGGGGTTCTCAAGATTTTAGAGGGCAGAAAAGAGTTAAAAGGTATTCCTTTCGTTTTCCTTACCGCCAAGGCGGAAAAGGAGGATTTCCGAAAAGGAATGAACCTTGGAGCCGATGATTATATCACCAAACCCTTTGATGATGTGGAATTATTGGATGCCGTGGAAATGCGTTTGAAAAAAAGCACCAAAGGCATCGGTTCCATGGATGGTAGTTTCCTACAAAGCGGAAAAGCGGAAAAGGAATTAGAGGAACTCGTTGACGGGAAAGAGGTCCGTCACTACATAAAAAAGGAAGCCGTAATCAGGGAGGGTGAAAAACCCCGATACGTCTTCCTTGTCAAAAAGGGCATGATCAAACAAGTCCGGAGCAATGATTCCGGGAAAGAACTCATTGTCCGCATATTTACGGAGGGTGATTATTTTGGGTATCAACTTTCATCAGTGGATGATTCGTATCCTGAATCAGCAAAAGCATTGGTAGATTCAAGTTTGGTTTTAATTCCCGGAGCTGATTTTGAGAAAACACTCCAAGCCAGCCGGGAGGTAGGCTTACTCTTTAACCGTTTCCTTTCCGAGGATTTGGCGGAGAAGGAAAAAAGGTTGATTCATCTTGCCTATGATTCCACCAGAAAAAAAGTAGCGGAGGCATTGGTTTATTTTGAATCCAAAGTCGGGACTGATTCTTTTGAGCTTCCAAGGGAGGATTTAGCGGCGCTTGCCGGAGTTGCCAAGGAATCGTCCATTAGGACCTTAACCGAGTTCAAAAATGATAAACTCATTCAGATAGATAAGAATAGGATTACGATATTGGATAGGGAGGAACTTGCCTCCCTACCCTACTGACAACATACATCCTACCTTATATTGCCACTATTCCTTCTTTTACCGGATGATATTCAAAGAACACGCAAATCGTTCTTAATACTTGTTGGCGCAATAAGCCTATTTCCTGTGCCACGATATCCCTCTGTGCGGTATGCATGGCCCGCCTTGCCGCCGCTAGCCTTTTATCCATTGCCCGGAATTCCCGATTCAACACATCGGCATCAAAACCGTAGGTCTTACTATCAGGTTGTTGGATTCGAATAAAATACCACGCATCAGCGACATACTCCATTTGCCAAACCAATTCCTCCCATTCCCTGAGATCAAGTAATTCATCAGAGGCAATACAGTGGAGTATTTCCACATCCCCACGGAAGTTGAACAAGTCATCGGGAAAGTAATCAATTCCGTAGTTGCTTCTTGTTTCCGCTAGAACGTCCCTGATGCTTTCCCAAAGAATAAGGCTTCCGTCGTAATCGGAAACTTCCAAGGCCCTTTCCAATTGCGGGATTGCCTTTTCGGCATATGCCACATCCGTTAAAGGATATTCCGCCAGGAATGCCTGAACCCCTTCGGAGTCCTTGTTCAATTCCCATCTTCTTTCCAACAGTGCAAGCTCCTTCTCTGCTTCCTCGAATTCAAAGGCGGAAATATGGTATAACAGTGGAACCATTTCCTTATCCGCCTTGACGAACGAATGAAGCATAACATTTTGAGGGCATCCAAATAAGCCGACTAAGGCAAAAAGGAACATGATTTGAAGAAAACGGAAATTGAACATGACTGCGGTATTTATTGGTTAAAGACTAGATTTGGTTAGCTTACCTTCTTGAAGGTTTTGGAACCATTCATCGGAATGACCTTGGAAACGGGTTTTCTCTCTTCTTCCTTGTTCCTGAAACTCAAACCCAACATGCAACTGATGACAATGGCATAACCCAAGAAAATAGTCCAAGTCTGGTGCGTGAACAATCCGATGGTAACTACGGTCAACATCAAATAAAATCTCCAAATGATGGTTCCGATTGAAATATTGAACATCTTGATTTTCATAACTTATTGATTTTTGATATATCAAAGTTCAGGTATTCTTAATCCCAATAGACTGACCGGCATCAAGGTCAAGAATGATATAAATCAGTCTTTCTAATTCTTCCAAGAGTAATCGTACATCCAACGCCCCGTACTGAAATGCTCAAACTTGTATTCGGCTTTATCTTCAGCTAATTCACAGGCAAAACCGATAACCAAGTCATTGAATGTGATAATTCCTAATGCCGCTCCTTGATCATCGAGAACAGGGATACAATGGAACCCGTATTCCGAAAAAAGATTCAGGGCATACTCCATCGTATTATCCGGGCTAACGCTAATGGGGGTTTTGGTCATAATGGAGGAAATCGGGGATTTCCCCATTTCCAAATCGTTATATATCCTCCCCGAGGATTCCTTCATCAACGATAAAAGGTATTTAAGGAGATCATTCTTGGAAACCACACCCAGAACCTTTTCACCTTCATCGGTAATCAATACGTGGCTTAAGCTTTCGGACATCATGATTTCCGTAACTTCCCTTATCGGGGTCGTGGGTGAAAAATTTCTTGGGCGACTTTGCATGAAGTCGGCTACTTTTTTCTCTTTTTCCATAGTAATCTTCATTTAGGCAGGTAAAACCATTAAAGGCTTGTTCAAATGGTAAAGACCGGATTTCACCACGCTAGCGTGGAAAATATTATCAATTCCCGTCCGCTTCCGGTGGATCATGCATAGCATATCCGCTCCTGACTCCTCGGAATAACCCGAAAGCGTATCCGAAATGGAACCTGATTTTTCCAGGGTCTTAAAATCAGGGGAAAACTCATTGAAATAGACATCGATTTCCGCATTGAATCCGGGTTCCTCTTCATCCTGTACATGGATAATTTCAAAATCGGATTCATTACCCTTTATATAATCAATGAGCGGAGATACGGTGTCACCTGAAGGAATCCCTTCCTTATCCACGGCAAGTAGTATCCTCCTTGTGGGATGGTAAGCCAATTCCGACGGGATAACGATAACGGGAACATCGGATTTCTTCAGGATTGCCTGGGTTACGCTTCCCATAGTGATATCCTTTACGAAACTCATTCCGTGGGTACTCATGGCGATGAAGTCGAAATTCTTCTCCTTGGCATATGCAGGGACGATACGTTTTGCCGGACCATTAATAACGGAGGCTGAAAAAACCACATCGGGATAGCCTTCCTCCATTTTTCGGATAAGTCTATCCATATCCTTCTCCGCTTGCTCCCTCACGATTGCGGCGAGGTCAATAAAAACATCGGAACGGTTACGGACCGTTATGCAATGGATAATCTCGATTTCATTACCCTTTGTACGGGAAAGCCATTTTGCGGTCCACTCGACGGCACTCATGGAACTCTCAGAAAAATCAAACGTGCATAAAACTCTCATGTCTCTCTAGTTTTATCAAATGAAAAATTCAATGTCCGTACGCTTACTACTTACGGTATCATCCTTCTCCTCCTTTTTAGGATCAGGAATGAACAACATTGGGATATCGGTCGTAAGGGCTAGATCTTTCGAAGTGCTTTTCGTAAAGAATCTTCCCAGGAAGTTCTGCTCCTTGGGCATCGCTACCAAAAGGTCCGCACCGTAATTATGCGCCAGCGCCATTAAGGATTTATCAACCTCCTTTGCGGAAACCGCATTTATCTCAAAACCGAAGGTGGATGTCGGACTTCCGGAAATTTTTTCCGCGATCATATTTTTTGTGGCTTCAAAGTCATCTTTTCCGTTTTCGTTAACGTGTACGAACCGGAGAAATGCATCTTTGCCTAAATTCCAATTCATTAGGGACTCTAGAGAAGCTTGGGTATTGTATGAATCCCCTACGGCAACCATTACTTTTCGGAAAGGCTTAAACCTACCGTACTTGGGAATCAGGTAAACGGGTACTTTTGAACGCTTCACGATACCGGTCGAGACGGTTCCGAAAATCCTGCGGAAAACATCCATTTTATCCTTCGTTCCCATTACTACGGCACCAAACTCTCCTGAGTTAATGGTCTTTACCAAAGAGGGAACTACGGCACCGTTTAGGATTCTCACATCAAACTTTGCCGGGAGGGTGTCATAATCCAATGAGCGGCACAACCACTTTATGGTGCCTTCCCTCCAAACCTCATCAATGGTTCTTCCGGGTTGAAGGGGCGGAACATATTGCAAGTCCAACATCCCGAATACGGAATGGACAACAACGATTTCTTTTTCGGGAAACGCAGCCAAGGCATACTTGAGCGCATTTATCGAAACCTCGGTGAAATCGACAGGAACAATTATTTTATTCATGGCTTCAAATTTTTTCGACCGGATATCCGGTGTTCTTGAAACCAAAATTCACAACTCCCCCACTCGATTGGAATGATGAAAATCAACGGCAAATATGATCTTCGTCAATACCCGTAAAAAAGTATTGCAGTAAATACTGAAAACATTTTCACAGGTTTTACATAAAAAACTTAAAAGAGTATTTGAGTTTTTCCGTTATTACTTTTAAATTTATCACCTGAAATACGTTTTCACTTTTTACCGTAAAAACGTATACCATTAAAAACATAAATACTGTAACCCGTAAAAACGCATTTACGGAAAACCGCAAATAATGATAATCTCCGTTACGAGCTTAAAAGGCGGGGTAGGGAAGTCCACCGTTTCCACCAATATCGCCGTGTGTTTTGCCCACATGGGCTACAAAGTTGCCATAGTTGATACGGATACGAACATGAGTTCGGTCCATTGGTCCGGCCTGAGAGGCGACGAGAGGCCCTCTGTCGCCGTTTTTGGCATTACCGATAGTGCCGCACTAAGAAAGAACGTAAAACGCTTAGAGGAGGATTATGATGTGGTCGTAATTGATGGCAAACCGACCATTTCCAAATTGGTCAGTACCATATTACTGCTAGGGGACATCGTAATCATTCCCTTGAAGCCTTCCGGATTGGACATTTGGGCCACGGAGCAGTTCCTTGAAAAGTATGAACAAGCCAAAACCTTGAAGGATGTAAAAGCATATTTTTTACTGAATGAATATGATGAAAATCTCACACTTTGCAGGGAATCCAAGGACGCTTTGAAGGATTTTGAAATCCCGGTTTTGAAAACAACGCTCAAAACAAGGGTGGCTTATAAGGAAGCAATCGTACTTGGTGATGGTGTATTTGAATACACGGATTACAAGGCAAAAAAGGAAATGAGAAACCTGACCAAAGAACTTCTGGATTTGAGTCAGGCGGAAACCCAATAAAAAGGAATACGACATGGCAAAGAGAAAAATTGGTCTAAGGACGACCTTGAATAAAAATAGGGATGAGGCTTTACCGGAAAAGGTTCCTTTGAAAAAGACGGAAAAGAACATCGAGGAATTGGAGAAAAAAGTGGACAGCTTACATGCC
>JAHDDF010000019.1:4586-10518 GCA_020629475.1 Saprospiraceae bacterium | reverse complement strand
TATAACATAATGAGGGAGACATTCTTCGTGTATTGGCTTGAACTTACACATGGTAAAAGGACTCTAACTGCTTTGGAAGGGATATTCCTTGAATATCTAGGACATTTATAACAGATTGAGTAATCTTAAATAAAAAGTATAACACAATGAGGGGAATAGTTCCTTGTTGTTTTCTTCTTTTATTCCTTTTCTTTCTTTTAATCTTTTCTGCTTTCGTAACACCCTCTTTTAGAGTCTTTTCCAAAACTTTGTATAACAGATTGAGAACTATTTATAACTTTGTGAGGGTTATGTATAACGAATCGAGGGATTTTTATAACGAATTGCGGTATATTTATAACAAATCAAGGGGTTGTTCCAAAGTTTTCCTATAACATTTTGAGGTGTTTCTATCCATTCTTTTTTACCTGATGCACGGAAAGATAACACATCAAGGGGTAACTATAACAATCCGAGGGATTCGCAAATAATAGGCTATGGCAAAACCGGTTACAAAAGGTAAACGAAAGATAAAGGAACAACGGACGGTCATCAAATTGGTGCGTAAGGCTAATGATTTGGTGGAAGCCCGTTATAAGTTCGATATTTGGGAAACCAGGATCTTTACCAAGATGCTTACCATGGTAGCTCGCGGTGACGAGGATTTTTGCTCGTACCGTATCTATCTAAGTGATATGGTGAGGGACTTTGGTTTGGAAAGCAACAAGGATGCTTATGAAAGATTGAGGGCAGGAGGTTTCAAACTCATGCGTAAAATCATCAAAGTCGTAAAAAACACGGACGAAGGACCCATGGAACTTGCGACACCCATTATCGTTGGTGTAGAAAATCCTCTTAACACCGAACCGGATGAGGCAAAATTCATTAATGTTTCCTTTCATCCTGACATGAAGCCTTACTTGCTCTCCCTAAAATCGCAATTCACTACTTACGATGTCAGAAATATTCTACAGCTGCCTAGCTCGTATTCCATCAGGATTTATGAATTACTAAAGCAGTATCAAAAAATCGGTCGAAGACGAATTGCCCTTCAGGAACTCAAGGAGATTATCGGTGTAATTGAGGAGCTAGACCTGAACGGTAAGAAAACCCTCAAAGATAATTACCCGCTTTACGGGAATTTCAGGCAACGGGTTCTACTAAAGGCACAGAAGGATCTTAAAAAGCATACGGATATCTCATTTTCTTTTGAACCCATCAAGAAGGGTAGGAGAGTACATGAAATCGAATTCCACATCCATTCCAATAAGGTGGAATTGGAACCTACGAACATGGAAATTCCTTTTCCGCAGTCAAGCCGCTCTAATGAGGGGTTAGTGAGCGAGCTCCATTCAACCGTGGATGAATGGGTAAGCAAGGGCACCGTTAGAAAATGGGTGGCATTGTACCCTGAGCAGCAAATAAGACAAGCCATATCATACACCTTGGAGCAGTTGGATGAAGGCAAGGATATAGATAACGTGGCGGGATATCTTCAGACGATGGTGAAGCAGGAGCATATCGTAAACCCAAAGGCGGCAAAGAAAAAACGCGCAACAAAAAAACGTAAGGTAATTGAAGACAGAAAACAGAAGAAAAAGGAAATGGAGCAATCCCTCAAAATGTTATATATAGAGTTGGGTAAGGAGGAAGCAAAGATTATTGAGGACATTTATTCCAATGGATTAACGACAAAGGAGAATGTAATTGGCTTGGCCAAACTATCGCGATTCTCGCAATATGATGAAAGTCTTTCCGTGGAGGAGAATTTGAAGAATCCCATCTTCGCCGCTTCCTATCACAATACCTTGAAGAAAAAATTCCCTGAAAAATTCAAGCCACTAAGTGAAAGGTATAACGCTAATATTGAGGCGCTTAAGGTAGGTATATCTAAAATGTAGATTTACGGGTGGAACTGATTTTTTCACTTTTTTGATAAAAAAAAGTGAAAAAACTTGTTCAGTACTTAAACCTTTTCATAAATTTGATTGTCTTAACGACACAAACTCCCTAAATAGGTTGAGTTTACATTAATTCGCATAGTTGTTTTTTGGGGTTATATTTTGCATGCGTCACTTCTGTGGCGTATGCTTTTTTCATTTAAGACACTTCCTTCAATTTTCATGGGACAAAAACGGGGGATCTCCCCGAAAGAGCTAATTGAACCTAAGTTTTCATTTGATTTTTTCTTGAAAGGAAAATTACAAATGAGTAATAAAATCTAATCCCCGCCATCACATCAGGATTTAGTACCTTTGCCCGCACAATTCATTTGAAAACAAATAAAAACCAACCAAAATGGCTGACAACAAGGTCATATTCGCCATGGAAGGCGTTTCTAAGATATTCCCGCCCAACAAGCAGGTCCTAAATAACATTTGGCTTTCATTTTACTATGGCGCCAAAATCGGCGTCCTCGGTCTAAACGGCTCAGGAAAATCCAGCCTATTAAAAATCATCGCGGGCATCGATGAAGAATACCGAGGGAAAGTCACCTTCGACAAGGATTACAAAATCGGCTACCTGGAGCAAGAGCCAAGCTTGGACGAAAGCAAAACCGTAAAAGAGGTTGTACAAGAAGGTGTTCAACACATCGTAGATGTCGTAAACGCTTACGAGGACATTTCCGCCAAACTCGCGGAACCCATGAGTGACGACGAGATGATGAAACTCATCGAAAAGCAAGGCGACCTCCTTGATCAAATGGATCAACTGGACGGCTGGAACCTGGACCACACCTTGGAAGTAGCCATGGACTCCCTTCGTTGCCCACCGGATGACGCCAAGGTTTCCGTACTTTCCGGAGGGGAAAGAAGAAGGGTCGCATTATGCCGCCTCCTTCTGAGCAAACCCGACATCCTACTCCTGGATGAGCCTACCAACCACTTGGACGCAGAATCCGTACACTGGCTGGAGCAATACCTAAAATCATTCCCGGGAACGGTAATCGCCGTAACGCACGACCGTTACTTCTTGGACAATGTAGCGGGTTGGATATTGGAGTTGGATAGGGGAGAGGGCATTCCTTTTCAAGGCAATTACACCTCTTGGTTAGACCAAAAATCCAAGCGGTTGGAAAACGAGGAAAAGCAAGAATCCAAGCGCCAAAAAGCCTTGAAAAAGGAATTGGAATGGTCCAGAATGGCACCCAAAGCCAAGCAATCCAAAGGTAAGGCTCGTTTGAACGCCTATGAAAAACTAAAGAACACCGCGGTAAAGGAAAAAATCAACCGATTGGAGTTGTTTATCCCGCCCGGACCACGTTTAGGGGATAACGTAATTGATGTCAACGGTGTATCAAAAGCCTATGACGGAAGAGTCCTTTTGGAGAATCTCTCCTTCTCCGTCCCTAAGAATGCCATCGTAGGAATCATTGGTGCAAACGGTGTAGGTAAATCCACACTATTCCGTATGATTATGGGCGAGGAAACACCCGACTCGGGAAATATTTCCGTTGGCGATACCGTTGAACTCGCTTACGTTGACCAATCACACAAGGATCTTATTCCGGAAAAAACGGTGTACGAAGTCATTAGCCAAGGAAACGATTTGATTACCGTGGGGACCACGGAGGTGAATGCTAGGGCATACCTCAGCAAATTCAATTTCTCCGGTTCCGACCAACAAAAAAAGGTAGGTGTACTTTCCGGCGGAGAAAGAAACCGACTTCACCTTGCCATGACCCTTAAGGAAGGCGGAAACGTAGTTCTTCTGGATGAGCCTACCAACGATATTGACGTAAACACCTTACGTGCATTAGAGGAAGCAATAGACAACTTCGCGGGCTGCGTGATGGTTATCTCCCACGACCGCTGGTTCATCGACCGTCTGGCTACCCACATCCTTTCCTATGAGGATGAAGGAAACGTAGTGTTTTACGAAGGAAACTTCAGCTCTTACGAAGCGGCAAAAAAGGAACGCTTAGGCAACGTAACGCCAAAGCGCCCACGCTTCAAGAAATTGATGTAATAACAAAACCGACATCAAATCGCAAAACGCTTTCACCCACAAACGGTGAAAGCGTTTTTTCTTTCTCCCAACACCAAGTCGCCTCAATGTCAGCTCCGGTGTCAGGTCTTACGATTTCCCTAATATCAGGTCTTCCGACTCCTTGTATCAGGTCTTCCGACCTGATACAAGGAAAAATTGCCAACACCCAAGGAAAACCCGCCTACAAACTCCCCCTACTTCTGCCCCATCTTTGTTTCAACAAACAACGAAATAAAGATGAAACCATCCATAGTTAGACATAGAATTCATAGTAACGGGCTTTCAAAACAAGGAAAACACCAAACCTTACCACCTTAAGAAATCCCGTTCTTACCAAAAGACAACAACACCATTATAAACGATTCCATCCCTTTAGATGAAATCAAAAAATCGCCTCCAAGAGGCATAAAAAACCGTAGCACCATGCCTACCAAAATTAATATCAAGAATATCCCAACCGGCTATCAATCATTCATTTCAAACGGACGTCATTCCATTCTTGGAGACGAGCCCATAAAGAGCGGAGGAACCGATTTAGGGTTTTCACCGGAAGATTTAGTGCTTTCCGGGCTTGCCATGTGCAAGGTTGCCACCGTTAGATATATCGCCAGAAAAAACGGATGGGATATCCGTGACGTGGATGCCGAATTGGAACAAAAAGTGAAACGCGGAAAAGGAGGAGCTTTAAGCACGACAGTCAATGTCAAACTTAAAATCGAGGGAGACTTAACGGAAGAACAAAAACAGGAGCTTTTCAAGCAAGCTGACCGCTGTTATATCCACCGCATGATAGAAGGGGATTGGAATATTGCAGAAGCGGTTGAGTTGGAGGAGACAATAGAGGCATAGCATTTCTTACCAAAACATCGGGTACCTTTACATAAAGTTGCCCGGTGTTTTCATATTTATAAAAAAAGCCTGATTGAAATGAAGTTTCAAGGAAATACCAATGAAATCCTTGAGTTAAAAGACATTGACTCTACCAATTGTAAAATCCTTTCTGAATCACCAAAAGAGGCGCTTACCCTGTTGTGGTTTAAGGAAGACGGGAATCAGTTCGAGATAGATTTCAAAGATCATGAATTCGAGAAAAACCGGATAATTTTCCTCACAGAGTTTCATCAAGTAAAGGCAAAGAAAATAAAGGGGGCTTTGATGCTCAGATTCAATCGCCCATTCTATTGTATCAGTGATCACGACAGCGAAGTAGGCTGCCGTGGTTTGCTGTTTTATGCCGCCGCGGAATTCCCCAACATCCTACCTGAAGCGACCGAGGTGGAAACCTTTGAGACCATCATAAAAATGCTCCGTATTGAAATGGCAACGCATGATGCCCTTCAATTGGAAATGCTACAGATGATGCTCAAAAGAATCCTAATATTGTGTACAAGAATTTACAAAAGACAATCCAATTACAAGGAGGAAGAAGAACAAAAAGCGGATATCGTTCGGGCATTTAACTTTCTGGTAGAACAACATTACAGAAACAAACATACCGTAGCGGAATACGCCGATCTGCTACATAAATCCCCCAAAACATTAACCAATCTTTTCAAGAAACACCATGCAAGGAGCCCCTTGAAAATCATTCAAGAAAGGCGGATGACGGAAGCCCGCAGACAACTTCGGTATTCCGATAAACCCGTTTCCGAAATCGCGGACGAGATCGGATTTATAGATGTCCAATCCTTTAGCCGATTCTTTAAAAAACAACAAGGCATTTCCCCTACGGAATTCCGGGAAGCGGCGTAATCCCCCCATATCAGGTTCCCTTGTGTCAGGTTTTTCAATCCCCATGTCAGGTTTTCCAACCTGACATAAGGGAAAAACTGCCAACAAGCAAGGAATTCCCGCCTATTTATACCCCCCTTTTTACCCGCAAATTTGTGATAACGAATCAACGGAAATACAACCGTTACAATTACATTTCAAAACATCGTTATCATGAAAGAGATAAAAGATT
>JAHDDF010000019.1:0-4486 GCA_020629475.1 Saprospiraceae bacterium | reverse complement strand
ACAACCGTTACAATTACATTTCAAAACATCGTTATCATGAAAGAGATAAAAGATTTCAAAGCATTCGAAGAAGTAAGGGATCAAGCAAAACCCGTATTATTAGATTTCTATGCCGACTGGTGCGGCCCCTGTAAAGCCCTTTTACCGAACGTCGAGAAATTGGCGGAGAAGTATGAAGGGGAATTAGAAGTCCGAAAGGTAAACGTGGACAAATTCCGCGAACTTGCCGGCAGCTTCGGGGTAAGAAGCATTCCCGCCTTATTCGTGATGAAGGACGGAGAGGTAACCCATAAAGCCATCGGATACCAAAGCACGGATGCGTTGGAGGCATTGGTCAGTGAACATATCAGCTTGGTATAAGCCGTAAAAATGAATTTGAAAGAAAAGGCTATCGTAATACGGTAGCCTTTTTTCTTTTCTCATATTAAACTAAATCAATACATTTGAGTGGGTGAAAGACGATAGTGATGCAGAATTCAAGGACTCCATGCTTTTTGACGGGTAGGATAAAACTTATCCTACTATCCTTGTTTCTGCCCCTCATCACCTTTGCCCAAGGCAAAGAACTTTGGACCCTCCAAAAAATCAACAGCAATCACCTTTCCTTTCTAAACAGCAATGTACTATGCGCACAACGGGATGACGCCGGCTTCATGTGGTTTGGAACCCAGCAAGGGCTTTGCCGGTACGACGGCTCTAAAATCCTCGAATTCTCCTCCTTCAATAGTGGCTTGACCTTTAACAATATCCATCAAATCATAAAGGATGATCAAGGTCTACTTTGGCTCATTAAAACCAAAGGGTATTATACCCATATCCACCCTTTGGACATCGCAATTCTTGATACCAAAACCCTAGAGATAAAAACACCCGAATCCGTTTATCCGGGCTGGGAAAACATCAACTACGACCTCGTTCACTCCATAAAAAAGGACCATAGGGGCATTATTTATTTTATTGACGGAAAATTAAATCCTTTTGCCGTAGTCAAGGATGGTAAATTGGAATTCACCTCTAGTCCTTCCTCCTTTTATGCTCAACCCCAACTACAAGACGAGGAAGTAAGCAAAAGGCTAAAAACCTTAGCCCAAATCGGGATTTTCCTTCCATACCAATCCCATAATTCCAAGGAATACTTTGAATACTTAGGTAAGTCGGGCAACGATGAATTAATAAACGGTTCAAAACATCAAACCCAAGATTCGGACTATAAACTCTTTACGGAGGAACTTGATTCCGGTATAAAAAGAGAGCTGAACTTAGATCTTTCAAAACACAAAAATGCCTTACCCGGATACCGGCTTTTTAACCCCTTTAAAAATGAGTTTTGGTTCTGGGATAACTCACCCTTAATTTATTCCTTGACGGACAAAACCCATGAGAAGTTTACTGATCATTTCCCGAAGGAAAAAATCGGTAGGATATTCAATATATATTTCACCCCCGATCTCACATGGATATGTACTTCCAAAGGTGCTTATTCCCTTAGAAGAAAAAACTCACCCTTCCAAAACTACTTGGGACAAGAAGACAAAAACCAATCAAGGGTCAGTTGTAGAAGTATCAGGTTCAAGGAGGACGGCAACTTTGTGGTAGCGGGAGTTAACGCGGCGTATGAGGTCAATCCGGGTACCGGAAAAGAATCCGCTTTGACAAGCTACAATATCCATCCGATACTTGACATAAAAAAGGACACGATCATTGGAACCTATGCCAATCAATTTATTCAACTCATCGATAAAAACATTACCGCATCTAATATTCAAAATGAGTCTACCGGATTTTGGGATGGGGAGCTATTGGAAAACGGGAACTACCTCCTAGGTGGGTTATCGGGTCTGATCATATTTGACCCGATTAAAAAAGAAGGAAAGAAAAAGCGATTCGAAGGTGCTTTTAGTCCATTAAACGATACTGAAGTATTTGACATCTTAAAAACCACTCAAGGACAATTCATTATCTGTACCAAGGAAGGTGTTTTCCTCCTTAACGAACAATTAAAACCCTTAACCAGATTACACAATTCATTATCGGGGAATAGCTTTCTCCCTGCTACGGAGTTTTTTATCGCCATTGAGGATCATCAAGAAAAAATATGGTTTGGCACCAATGGTGAAGGCTTATTGGAATGGAATCCCCTTACGGGGCAATATAAGCAGTACACCATCGGCAATGGTCTGGCAGGGAATATCATTTCCAATATTATCCCCGACACCTTAGGCAACCTTTGGATAGGGACCTACAGTGGTTTATCCGTTTTACAATTATCCTCCAAATCCATTAAATCATTTACCAAAAAAGATGGACTATCGGATAACGAGTTCAATCGAGGTTCACAATGCCTTGGGCCGGACGGAAGGGTTTACCTTGGGGGCGTAAACGGTGTAAATGCTTTTTTTCCTGAAATGGTATTGAATACGCCACAAGCACTTTTGCCCAAACTTAAAATCATAAGCATAAATCATTACGATTCCCGCTCACTCTCCTTACTGGATAAAACACAACAGTTTTGGGAAAACGGAAAAATAGAACGGATTCCCGGAGAACAATACATTGAATTGGAAATCGCCGTTATGGATTTCCATCTTTCAGGGGAAACCAATTTCAGTTATACCATAGACGGTGTCTTAAATCAATGGCTACAAACACGCGACAATAAAATTAGAATAAGTGGTTTGCCTTATGGTTCCCATATTTTACGGGTAAAAAGAGGAATGTCCTCCAATGATTTCGAGAGCCAAGAATTAAGCATTCCCATTTTCGTCAAACGTCCTATTACCGCTACCCTAGGGTTTATTATTTCCATGATAGTACTGGGTATATTATTAATTTTTGGATTTATCAAATACCGTGGCTACCATCTAAGACAAAGGGAAAAAATCCTTCAAGAAAAAGTAAATGCCCAAACCCGGCAACTACGGAAGGATAAGACCTTAATCCAGAAACAAGCGAACCGGTTAATGGAGATGGATAAAACCAAAACGGAATTCTTCGTGAACATCTCCCATGAGTTAAAAACCCCATTATCCCTAATTACCGCCCCCTTGGAATCCGTATCCGAAAAAGGACGTTTGGATGATGAATCCAAACATCTAGTGGATATGGCTAAACGCAATACGGATAATCTAAAACAACTTATACAACGATTAACCGAGTTCCATAAAATCGATGCAAGAACACCGGGAACGGATCTCACACCACTTGCCCTACATGATTTCCTTTTATCCAAGGCAGCCGACTTTAAAAATGCGGCAACACGAAGTAATATCAAGTTACGTAGTCGGTTTGATGTTGAATCAGACTTGATGATTGAAACGGACATTCCTAAATTGGAAACCATTATTAATAACCTGCTTTCTAATGCCATAAAATACACCCAGGAGGGTGGGGAGGTAGAATTTTTGGCATCCCAAAAGAAAGATGAAATAACCTTTACGATCAAGGACACGGGAGCCGGAATCCCTCAAGAGGATTTGCCTTTCATTTTTGATCGATTTTTTAGAAGCTCCGATACACAAAACAAGGCAGGAGGGCTTGGAATCGGATTATCATTGGTTAGAAATTTCGTGGATGCGCTCCAAGGAAAAATCTCCGTGGAAAGCAGGGTAGGGGAAGGTACAAGATTCACGATCAACCTCCCTTTAAAACCTTCTATGAAAACGCAATCGGAAGCCCCGTTGGATAAGGAGGATATAAACGGGATACGCCCTAAGTATATGTCTCCAAAACTGAATGGCGCAACCATTCTTTTAGTGGAAGACAACCCGGATTTGAGGACTTTCATTTCCTATTTACTATCCGATAAATATTTTATAAACACCGTCCCGAACGGAAAAAAAGCCATGGAATTTTTAGCCACGGGCATAAAACCCGAACTCATCATTTCGGATCTAATGATGCCAGAGATGGATGGCTTCGAATTTCTGGCTTGGCTAAAATCCGATTCTCATTTTTCCGACATCCCATGCATTGTACTAACGGCGAAGAGTGATGGCAGGGAAAAACTAAAAGACCTGAGGATTGGCGTAGACGAGTATATACCCAAACCATTTACGGGTAGGGAAATTACCGCCGTAGTGGATCGTCTAGCCTTAAACCAATTCGAAAAGGAGAACTTCAACGAATCACTTTCCGATTCGGAGAAGGAACCCATCGAAAAGGATTGGCTGAAAAACTTGGAATCCTTCATTGTATCCAACCTCTCCCACTCCCGCTTCAGTGTTGATTTTATTGCCGAGGGCATGGAAATCAGCCGTGATAAGCTGTACAAAAAAATTAAAAGACTGACGGGTCTTACCCCGAACAAACTCATCACCAACATCCGTCTTGACTTTGCCCGACAACAAATTTTGGATGGCAAAATCAAATCCGTAAAAGAGGCAACTTCACTGGTTGGGTTAAAAAAACCGGAATATTTTTCAAAGCTATTCAAGGAACGGTACGGCATCCCTCCCTCCAATCTTTTTTGATGCCCTTGAATAATCTT
>JAHDDF010000403.1 GCA_020629475.1 Saprospiraceae bacterium | reverse complement strand
ATATTAACGATGAGAAAGGGCAAAAGGACAAGACAAAAAGTCCCAAACCATTTTGGTTGAGGTATAAAGAAAATACCGATAGTTTAACGGAAGAATGCCAAGTCGACAACTTGGTGGTACGGGTTCGACTCCCGTTCGGTATAGGGTGGCAATGAAGCTCTATTGGAAGAGTCCTGTCTTCTAAACAGGGGGTGCGGGTTCGAGTCCCGCCATTGCTGCCTGCTTTTCTCGATTTACGGATATACTGATGTACATCCGTAAATTGAAAGAAGTACCGGTAGTTCAACGGAAGAACGCCGAGACAGCCATCTCGGAGGATGCGGGTTCGACTCCCGTCCGGGTCTAGGGTGACGGCGTAGCTCAATTGGTAAGAGTCCGCTGACTGATAAGCAGGGGGATGCAGGTTCGAACCCTGCCGTCGTTGCCCGTTTTTGTGATAAATATTAGTTGATTGACGGTTACTTAGTCTAAAAATCGAAGTATCTAGAAATCGATAAGAGAAGGTCGTTAGCTCAGGGGAAGAGCGCTAGTTTTGCATTCTAGAGGTCGAGGGTTCGATTCCCTCACGGTCTAGGGCAGTGGGGTTACAAGTGGAAGGGCACCGGCTCATAACCGGTTGTCGTGTAGGTTCAAATCCTACCCCTGCTGTCCGTTTTTTAAAAGAAATTCAGATGTATAGATGTCTTGGTATGGCATTCCATAAATCCAAACAGCTTCTAAACATCTAAAGAACAAACGGAGCCTTCCTTTTCAAGGGAAGTGGTCGGTGGACGAATAGGGAAAGTCACCCGAGATTAAAATCGGGGGACGGAGGTTCGAGTCCTCCCCGAAAAGGGCTGTCGTATAGCTTAATCAAAGCACCCCCCGAAGGAAGTAGGGAGGAAAGATGCGGACAAATGATTCCGCTGCGATGGCACGCTTCTCCGTTTTTGAAATAAGATTTACGTCGTAAATCTATAATTGATGTTTTGCATGGCATAAATTATCAATATAATTAGGGTTAGGTAGAAAGGAAAAACGAGTTGGCTTGAAAGATAAATCAGAAAAAAACAAAATCAACCCCAAGGACTGGGAAGCTTGTATTCGGGTCCTTGAAATCCTAAAGGACCATCCGGAGGAAAATCCGGATGAAGAGTTATTTAAGGGCTTGGTGGTTCGTATTTACAAGGATGCGCGTAAACGTAACCGCCTTGAAAATAAAAGGGCGGATTTCAAGCATGATATGGAACAGTTGTCCAAGACTTACATCTTCCAAAGGAATGATGAAAGGGACAGCGAAATTCCCGTATTAGAATCAGGTCATAAGTCGAAAAAGAAAGAAGGAAAACCTAAGGAGAAACTCAAGCGTCCTAGGGGCTGCTACGTCTGCAAGAAATCTTATGATACCCTACATGATTTTTACCATCAACTATGCCCCTCATGCGGGGATTATAACGTAAAAAAACGCCAAACCAAGGTTGACCTTTCAGGAAGGATTGCCATGCTAACCGGCGGACGTAAAAAAATCGGTCTTGAAATCGGGTTGATGCTTTTACGTTCCGGTGCTAGACTTATCGTAACGACCCGTTTTCCCAATGATGCTTTGAAGCGTTATTCCAAGGAAAAGGATTATGAAATTTGGAAGGATAAGGTGGAGTTCCACGGCTTGGACTTGAGGAATCTGCCATCCGTTCAATCTTTCGTTTCCAAGATGAACGAGGAGCTGCCGCACATGGATATTTTAATCAATAATGCCGCTCAAACGGTGAAACGTCCATTGGCGTTTTACGCCCATTTATTAGAAGGTGAGGAAAATCCGCCCTTGTTGGAATGGAAGGGTAGGGAAGGCTTACCCCAAGTAGCTGATCCCTTTTTCCCGACGGGGAAATTCGACAAGGAAGGACAGCAGGTGGACCTGAGGGAAAACAATTCCTGGATGACCAAACTCGCCGAGGTAAATCCCGTGGAAATGCTGGAGGTGCAATTGGTAAATTCAGTTTCCCCGTTTATGTTGAACGGCGGTTTACGTCCTTTAATGGAAAAATCACCGTTCGAGCGCAAATTCATTGTAAACGTGTCGGCTATGGAAGGTGTCTTCAACCGAACCGGTAAGACGCCCTACCATCCGCATACCAATATGGCGAAGGCGTCCTTGAATATGATGACACGTACCTCCGCACAGGATTATGCCGAGTCCGGTATTTACATGACCAGCGTGGATACGGGTTGGATTACCGATGAAAACCCGGAACCCAAAAAACAAAGGATGAGGGATCGCGGATTCGTTCCGCCCTTGGATATCGTGGACGGTGCCGCTAGGGTTCTAGACCCGGTTTTCCTAGGAATTTTGGACAGGAAAAGAACACCATATCATGGTGTTTTCTTGAAGGACTACAAAAAATCCGCTTGGTAATGAAGGACGAGAATATGCCCTTATACTGCCCCGTAGACGAAGTAAAGGATGATTTACCCTTTGACTACGAGGAACTAGCGCCGGTGCTGAACCATCTTCATTCCGGGAAGGGAACCAAGGACTTGCTTCAATTCCCGAAAGGGACATTAACCCCTGAGGGAAAATTGGACTGTTGCAAACAAGATTTGGGTGCAGCCGGCGCTAAAATGCTTTGCGATGTCCTAGCGGATAATTCCTTTGTAAAAGGAATCCTTTTCGGGACGGGAGGTATCGGTGACGAAGGAGCCAAAGCCGTAGCCGGTCTCCTTGGAAAAAACGGGAATATCAAAACCGTTTACTTGGGTTGTAACCTCATCGGGAAGGAAGGTGCCAAGGAATTAGCGGATGGTTTGAAGAACAATGAAACCGTGAATGCCCTTTGGTTAAAACGGAATCCCCTAGGCTTGGAAGGCGCCAAGGAGATAGTCCGTTTATTGGAGAAAAATCCTAGGATTGAGACTTTAGACCTGACCAATACGGTGGGGGCTCAAGGTGCTTCGTATATCATTTCCGCCTTAAAGAAGTTGCGGTATCCCGTAAAGCATTTGTATTTGGAGGGCAATCAAATCCAAGGTAATGAAGGGGAGAATATAGGTGGAATGTTGAGTGCCTTACCTCGTTTAGAAACCTTATGTCTAGGGGTTAATCCAATCGGGAATGAGGGCTTGAAACAGATTTGGTTATCGGCAAAGGGGCATCCTTTATCGTTAAAGCGTCTTTCTCTAAGAAGTTGCGGTCTAGGTGATTCTAATAATACAGGGTTTTTGATAGCCAGAATTCCTGAATTAGGAAAGCTTCACATGCTGGATTTGGGTTACGCCCGTTCCACTAAAGTTTTGAAAGGAAAAGGGAATGATTTATCCCAAGTAGGGGAGGTATTCCTAAGCTCACTTATCAATAGCCCGGAGGCTCCAAGAATCATTGATCTTACCCGCACGAATCTGGAACCGTGGCAGTATGAATTATTGGAAAAAGCCAAGGAAAATCCTCGGATATTATCCATTCGTACTTCCAAGCACCCCAAGTACAATAAGCAAAAATTGATGGGGATTTTAAAACGTAACCGTTCCACGGAAGAAGCGAAATCTTTCTTGGACCGGGAAGGGAATTTACCGCATGCTTTAGCGATACGAAGTGTATATCGGTAGTTTTATCTCGCCCGGTATCTCATCCGAGCAAACAAAGGCTTATGATCCGAAAGCGGGATGTCCTCCGTTCCGTTATTGTAATAATACCTTGGATCATCCCCGTATTGGAAGGAAACGGGGATTAATTCCAATCTGTCGCTACTTCTAAACAGGAATTTATCCACACCTTCACAGTTGGCATTTGTACCCGTTTCATCACAATCCTTTAAGCTATCGGTATTATAAT
>JAHDDF010000402.1 GCA_020629475.1 Saprospiraceae bacterium | reverse complement strand
TTGATTTTTAGTCAAATGCATCAAACCGGGATAGCAACACGATTGCCTATCAGAGCCTTTATTTTATATCGCTATTCCTTTACGATTTTCTCAACGATCTGTTCCGTTCCGTTATCTATGGTCAAGTAATAAATACCTGTCTGAAGATTCGTCATATCCACTTCTAAGGTTTGCTCGCCTGCGGCTACTTGGAAGGAGGAAACGGAAAGCCTTTGCCCTAGGACATTGGTTACGGTAAGGTTGATATCATCCGCTACCAAGGAATTCAGCTGTACGGACACTTTTCCACGTGTTGGATTCGGGAAAGCGGAAATCAAATCAAAACCTGTTACGCGCTTGATATTGATAACTTGCGAGAACTCGTGGGTTCCGTCAAAATCAATCTGCTTCAAGCGGTAATACGTTGACTTACCATAGTTCTCGTCCAAGAACTCGTATTGAATGGGTGAATCGGAATTTCCTGCACCATCAATTACCGCGATGGTACGGAAGGTTTCACCACCGTCATGGGAGGATTGCAACTCGAATTTATCATTATCCATTTCCGTAGCGGTTACCCACTCCAACATATTACCTCGCTCTTGCGCCTTACCGGTAAAGGATATCAAATCAACAGGAAGAAGGTTGCTTCCCGTAGCATGGATAAAGAATTGGGAGAAGGAAGCCGTACTGAATTGAACGTAGGAACCGTCAGCCGCGGGTGCGGCGCCATTACCTGTCTGGGTAATGAACGTACCCGTTCCGTCAGTCATAATATCAGTAGCACAACCATCCGTGGCATAACGTGTAATATTGTAATCCGCAATGGTTAATCCTGTTGCGGCATTCAAATCCGCCTCTTCCGTTGCCGTAAAGTAAACACGTACTAGGGCATCACTCGTAAGGGCATTGGTAGGCGTAAAGGTCCAGTCTCTCCCTGCGGAGAAGTCTCCTAGTCCGTCCTGTGGCGTACCGCCGGGAACATTCACACCCGTACAAGTATTACCAAGGTCTTGCAATCTTGGGTGTACGGCACCGATAATTTCACCGGCTCCGTTCATGAAGTATACCCAGTCGTCACCCACTATATCTCTACACATGGATTGGCAAGGAGCCGTACCGGCCGCAATCGGCGGTGCGGGCGCACCGCTATCCCAAGCACAAAGCGCGAATTCCCCTTGATTTTCACCATATTCCCAAACACGGACATAAACAACTTCCCCGGGTGTTCCGGTGTAGGTGATTTGAGAGAAAAAGCCACTATTGGAAGCATCAACTTCATCATTTCCGTCATCATTACAAGCCGCTAGGACAAAGGCACCGATTGCACCGGTATAAAGTGCCATACCCCCATCATCAAAGGCATCCGTTCCGACATTTGAGGATCTTACGGTTACCGTACCCGAAGGAGGAACCATAATAGAGTACCAAACATCAAGTCCTCCATAGCTGGCACATCCGGGGGCAGGAATAGTAGGATCAGCAATCTCTGACGCCGTTGAGTTCGTATTATATCCCCACATGGGTGAAGTACATACATAATTACCTACTGTTAAAGGAATCGCTCCGGCAGGTTCATCATTAGGTGGAGGGCAAAAATCCGCAGCACCGGTAAGGTCAGTGATCGCACAACCTACAGGATCCGCATCCGAAGCAATGGTATATGTAACTACACCTGTACCGGGCGCATAATTAAAGGTGTAATCTCCTGTAGCAGTAACGGCTTGAGGCGCTGAACCTTGATCATCGGATAGGGTATATGGTGCTCCTGATCCTAGATCAGTTATAGTTACCCTAACAGCAACTGAAGCCGGGCATCCTGCAATGTCGGTTGTCGTAGTAGCAACAGGAAGTACGCACAATGGACAGTCTCCCGAAACCGGCGTTGATATCCCTACGGGTTCCGCTGTTCCTCCTAGATTTTCAGCACCTATTTGGTTGCCGTCGCCATCTAAGATATAATAGCCGTTTTCGGCACCCCAAGTATTGGTTGCTGAAGGATTATATACCGTGGTAATTTCAGCACCGCCTTCCGCGGAAAAAATGAAACATTCCGGACCGGCACCTCCTGCCAGGGTTAACCCTGTCTGCGCTACAACTCCACCGACAAGTACGTCCAAAGTAGGAACGGGACTTCCATCACTGGTTGACCAACCGTCACCGAAATCATCAACTAAGCACACTTGGAAATCACAAGGAGGGCATGAAGCTACCACCGGAGTAGAGATACCTACCGGTTCAGCCGTTCCGTCCAAATTCTCCGACCCTACTTGAATACTACCTGAATCCTCAATGTAGTAACCATTTTCAGCGCCCCAAGTGTTGGTTGCGGAAGGATTATATACAGTGGTAATTTCATCCCCGGAATAAACGGTGAACTCAAAACATTCAGGACCTGCGCCTCCCGCCAAAGTTAGCCCTGTTTGAACAGCAGCTCCATTCACAAGCACATCCAAGGTCGGAACGGGACTACCATCACTGGTTGACCAACCGTCACCGAAATCATCAACCAAACATATTTGATAATTGCATTGAGCATATGCAAAATGCCCCACTACCATAAAACACAGAAAAAAAATGAGATTGGTAAAAATCTTCATAGCGTAAGTATTTATGAACATAATTAAGGTGTTGAACCAAAGCAATCTTTGGTTCAAAATTGAAATAATCCTATCTGTGGTTTTGGTTAAAGTTCTACTGCTGAATCAATAAAAACATACATGCAAAGAACCTTTGCATAAAATGAATGGGATAGAAACAAAATGGGCAGATTTGTGACTATAAAAGTGGGATAGAGAATAGTTTCCGTGGGCTTTCCTTGGCTAGAATAGTATGTGTTTCGATACCAAATTACATATTTTCAAAACATCCCCATATTTTTCATTAAAAAAAATTACAAATTTCAAAAAAGACATAGCTCAAAACAATTGTCACAAAAAAAGCTATTACTTTTATAAGTCCCGTTTATACATGAGTAAATCAATCCACTTTTACCACACTTCTATCCCTCACGAATAACATACTTCTATTCTATCAAAGTGTATGACATCACATTATTATGTGATCACTTGAGGTATTAATAAAAGTGTAGTAAAATGACAGCATCGTACCTGACTCTTCTTTGCTCAAAATCGGAAAGGTTTATTTCCCAAAAAGGTTTTTTTATCTTCTTACTCCTTGGTTATATTCCTTCATTTTCTTACTCCCAAATTTCATTTGTTGAAGATTCCGAAGCGTTTCCGTTTAATATCAGTTACGGGGATGATCCTACACTTTTAGGAGGTGGAGGGGTAAGTTTCGCGGATTTTGATCAAGACGGATGGCCCGATCTAACACTTGGCACAAATGAAAACTCCCCTGTTTTATTTTACAAGAATAACAATGGAGTTTTTTCTCCCATCCAACTCCAAGGAATAAACGAATCTGCCGCTCAAAAACAAGTCATTTGGATAGACTTTGAAAATGATGGGGATTTGGATTTATTCACCGTTTCATTTAATGACCAAAACCGGATGTACCTCAATGAAGGCAATATGCAATTCACGCATTATACTTTTTTTGGTGGGCTACCTAATGAGTATAATCCAACTTGTGGCGTAAGTTTTGGGGACTTGGACGGAAACGGTTACCTAGACGCCTATTTTTCCGAATACTCCGCAGCGGAAACCAATTCGTTTTATCTTAATAACGGAACATATTTTTCCAACGAAACAGATTCATTCCAAGTTTCTAATGACCTCCAATATTCTTTTTGTTCCTCCTTCGCGGATTTTGATGGTGACGGACTCATTGATCTTCACGTAATCAACGACCGACCCCTTACTACCAATGCCTTATATCTCAATCAAAAC
>JAHDDF010000401.1 GCA_020629475.1 Saprospiraceae bacterium | reverse complement strand
GTCCCGGAACCTGAAATGGTATAGTTATCTGTCCCATCTTGGAAAGTTACTTCCGGAATCGTGAACGCATTACTTCCTGTCATATTTCCAATTATCGCCTGATTAATTCCATAAAACCCTACTAGGTCATACAAATTACCAAAACTAATCGCGGTATTACTTGAAGCATCAGCGGAGATCGAACAACTGTAAGAAAAATTTTGCCCATTACATACTTCGGTAACTGAAAAATCACCAAGTACCTTGTCTCTCCAAAGCGTTTCACAAGTAGTTCCTTCCGTTCCCGTAGGACAATCACAGGTGCCGTCCACGCATACACCGTTATTCATACAGGTAACCGCCTCACATGGATCGGTTTCCTCTTCGCAGGAGAAAAATATGGCGGTAAACGCCAATCCTAAAAACAAAAATTTCAAGCGTTTCATAACATTTGGTTTTTTTAGAAACTTCGATTTGATTTGCCTACTCTTTTAAGGATTTTCAGCTGGCTCCTTATTTTCATTCACAATGTATTCCCATTGCACCACTTAGGCACATTTAAGGGTTAGAATGTTCTGAATGGTAGGAAATATGTTCTGAATGGTAAATGTTTCGGTTGGATATTATTCGAAGGACGACTGTAGCATTCGTAGGACGACTATAGTCGTCCTACGAATAATCCCCCCACCAAGCATCAGCTGAAAAAGTACCCAAACCGGACAATTCCCCAATCCTAGGCAAAGCATAAGAAAGCTCCTTTGCTTGGCAATTCTTCACGAAATCCTCCGCCGGTTCCCACCAGGTATGTTGAAACGATAAATTGAATCCCGCCCAATGAACGGGCATCGCCGTTTTTACACAGGCGTCTAAAGCAGCTTGCACACTTTCTTCCGGAAAGAGGTGGATGGGGCGCCATTCATCGTTGTACTGCCCGCATTCCATAAAGGCAAAATCGAAAGGTCCCAAACGCTCCCCTACTTCCTTGAAATGGGGACCGTAACCGCCATCGCCGCTGAACCAAATATTCTCGTTTTGTGTGCGGAACGCCCAACCACCCCAAAGGGATTTATACCGATCGGTAAGTCCCCTACCTGAGAAATGGCGCGTAGGGGTAAACGTAATTTTTATTCCTTCAAAATCGTAATCATCAAACCAATCGAATTCCCTGATTGTAGAGGAAGGTACACCCCATGATTCCAAATGCCGCCCTACCCCGAGTGAGGTAAAAAACCGCTTGGTTTTCCCCTTCAGTTTTTGAATGCTGGCAAAGTCCAAATGGTCGTAATGATCATGAGTAATGAGAATGGCGTCTATTTCCGGAAATTCATCAATTAAATCCAAAGTCCCTTCGGAAAAACGCTTGGTTTTGGTAGGTGTAATGGGTGTGGTATCCGGTCCCAACATGGGATCAATCAGCAAGGTTTTTCCTTGGATACGAAGTAAAACCACGGAATGTCCGTACCAAATGAATTTCATGGAATCCGATGGGGCGAGGAAGGCTTCTTTATCAAAAGGTAAAATGGGAAGCGGCTGCTTCGGTTCTCGATTTTCCTTGAGGGTAAGTGCCTTGTAAATAATACCCGGCATTTGGGTAAAGTTCATTGCCAAAGAGGTTTCCAGGAAGTTTTGGAAACGACCGTCCTTCCAATTCGGTGATTGGGCATAACGTTCCTTGAGTTCCTTGGTGGGGCTTCCGCCGAATTGCTTGAAAAACATGCTGCAAGTTAGCTATTCGTAGGATGACTTCGGGGCTATTCGTAGGACGACTATAGTCGTCCTACGAATGCTGCTAAACCCTACGAACATCTAACGAATATTCCCTACTTTTAAACCATGAAAGCGATACTCACCGGTGCAACAGGAATGATAGGCGGAATTCTTCTTCAACATTTGTTGGATGATGAAAAAATTACGGAAGTAGTTAGCGTCGGAAGAAAAGCATCGAAGCATAAATCCCCGAAACTCAAGGAGCTTATCCGTGATGACTTCGAGGACTATTCGGATGCTAAGGAACACTTCACGAATGTGGATTGCGCATTCTTCTGCTTGGGTGCATACACCGGACAAGTCAAGGATGATTTGTTCAAGAAAATCACTTTCGATTACGCCAAGGTTTTCGGCGAGGCACTTAAGGAAAACTCTCCTGAGGCTACCCTTTGCCTCTTAAGTGGCGCCGGTGCGGACACTACTGAAAAAAGCAGAATTTCCTTTGCCAAATACAAGGGCATGGCGGAAAATGCTTTGACGGCAATGGACTTCCCCATCTTGCGTATTTTCCGTCCGGGATACATTTATCCGGTAAAAGCCAGAAAGGAACCGAACTTCACTTACTCCCTCATGCGTGGCCTCTACCCCATCCTGAAAGGCGTCATGAAAAACTCATCCATAACTTCCGAGGAATTGGCAAAAGCCCTCTATTTAGGGGGTACGCAAGGTGCCGGAAAACAAGTAATGGAAAACAAGGAAATCAAGGAGATTTTGGAATAATCTGCGCCTAGTCGTCCTACGACTTTAACCGGGCTACGCCATCGCCTTCTTCTTACGTGCTCTACGCACCTCGGCGAAGTATTCCTTCAACATTCCACGGGCAACGACGATTTTCATCACCTCGTTACTCCCCGCGTAAATTCGTGTAACGCGTGAATCCGCTAGCTGGCGGGTAATACCGTACTCCCACATGTATCCGTAACCACCGTGAAGCTGGACGCATTCATCCGCGACTTTCCAGTGCATTTCCGTTGCGGCATATTTTGCCATACTACCCATCTCGGCGGAAAGTTCATGCTTGCAAAGCAATGCCGTACAGCGATCCACGAAGGTTTGGTTCAATTGTAATTGCGTGGCGCATTCCACCAATTTGAATTGGGTATTCTGGAAACCTGCGATGGGTTGCTTGAATGCCCTACGTTCAAGACAATATTGAATCGTATCCTCAAGTGCTCCTTCAGCACCACCGATGGCGCCAAGGGCTACCACCAAACGCTCACGGGCAAGCTCCGTCATCATATAAACGAATCCTTTTCCTTCTTCCCCTAGCAGGTTTTTCTTGGGAACCATAACGTCCTCGAAGAAAAGTTCGCAGGTATCGTTACCCTTCATTCCCATTTTCTTGAAAGGTTGCCCTTTGGTAAATCCGGGCATATCACTTTCTACAAAAAGGAGGCTAATTCCCTCCTCCGGTGTTCCGGGATTGGTCTTAACGGCAATGATGGCAAAATCACACATGTAGCCGTTGGTAATAAAAGTCTTGGAACCATTTACCAAGTAATAATCCCCCTTGTCCTCCGCCTTGGAACGAAGCGCTTGAAGATCACTTCCGCAGTGCGGCTCCGTCATACCGATGGCAGCAATCCATTCACCCGTTGCCATTTTAGGAAGGTAACGTTGCTTTTGCTCCTCGGTTCCGTACTTGAGAATGTAAGGCGCTACGATATCGGAATGCAAGAAGAATCCGGGGCCGGTACAGCCGCTTTTATTCATCTCTTCCGCAACTAAGGCATTGAAAGAAAAATCCAACCCGCCACCACCGTACTCAAAAGGCATATCCATGCAGAGTAAGCCAAGTTCACCGGCTTTGGTCCAGACTTCACGGGAGACATATCCTTGTTCCTCCCATTCATCGGTAAAAGGAGCAACGTCCTTCTTGATGAATTCCTTCAAGGTATCACGAAGCATGGTATGTTCTTCGGTACCGTATATTTCCCTTTTTAAACTGATGTCAGCGTACATGGCAAGGTTTTATTTGATAAAACATTAAAACGGGAATCGGGTTTTCCTAAATTTGGGGCAACAACCCGAACCGGTTACAAAAATAACATCATTCCATGTCAGTCGGAAATAAAAAGACGAAGCG
>JAHDDF010000018.1:10937-23301 GCA_020629475.1 Saprospiraceae bacterium | reverse complement strand
GATTATATCCGTTCCGTTTTAAAAAAGGAAATCACGGAATTCCACCCTAAGGTTTTGGTTTATGCCTTTGCGGCAAACCGCTTGGATCATAATTCAAGGATTATTGGTCCTTGGTTGGAAAAAAATGAAGAACACTTGGTGATTTCCGATAGATACTACCTCTCTTCATTGGTTTACCAAACAGCGGATGATTTTCCGGCGGAAGCCGTCATGAACGCGAATCAATTCGCGAGGAAACCGGATTTGTTTTTCTTCCTGAACGTAGACATTGAAGTGGTGCAACAACGAATGGATAAGCGCGGTCAAGCCAAGGAACTTTTTGAGGAAAATCACCAAAGGACGAAGGAGAAATTCCTAGCGGGTATTGAATACCTAAGAAAAGAAAGAGGGGAAAAAATAATTGAGATAGACGGGAACGGAACGGTGGAGGAAACGGTAAACCAAATGCTACTTCATCTGGGCATAAAAGTTTAGGAATTACAAATTCCGAATTGTTTCCCTAAGAACTCTAAAAATTTAGGGAACAAAGAATTAATATTGCCGAACTTCTTACCTTGAATACGGTCATAGGGACGTCACATTCTTTTATCACGGAAACAGCAATCCATGCAAATTGTTCCCTTACATATGGGACGAGTATTTAGTCTTTTTCTTATCGTAATGATTGCTTCGGGATTGCAGGCGCAAACGGATAAGCGTTTCCCTGAACCCCTGTCCGCACGTACTTCTAATTACGACATTGATCTCCGTTTGGATATCGAGGAAAAGAAAGTTTACGCAAGTCAAACCATGACTTTCCGTAACCCCTCCTCGGATACGATATGGACCATGCCTTTCCATATGTATTATAATGCCTTCAAGAATAACCGTTCCGATTTTTTCCTGGAAAGCAGCCGTGTACCACGTGATATTTCCGAAGAGGATAAAAAGAACGGTACTTGGGCGTGGATCAAGGTAACGGAAGTCAAGGACAGCCTTGGGAATGACCTTTTGCCGGAATCAGCGTTTGTCCAACCGGACGACGACAATAAAGATGACCACACCGTTTGGGAAGTCCGTTTGAAAGAACCGGTTCTGCCATACGCAACTTACACCTTGGATATGAAATGGGAGTCACAAATTCCTAGACTCATGATCCGGACCGGTTATTCCAAGGATTTCTTTTTTATGGTACAATGGTATCCTAAACTCGGGGTTTACGAACCCGCAGGCAGCCGATTTGCCAAGGAAGGAGCTTGGAACTGCCACCAATATCATGGAGCTACGGAATATTTCGGGGAATTCGGGGTGTACGAGGTTTCTATTGAGGCACCCAAGGAATTCGTGGTGGGCGCAAGTGGTTTCTTGTTAGAAAAAGAGGAAAAGGGAGAAAATGCCATTCATACTTATTTGGCTGAAGACGTTATTGATTTTGCTTGGACGGCTTGCCCTAGGTTCGAGGAAATCGTGGAGGAATGGAACGGGATGGAACTGAAGCTCCTTATTATGCCCGAGCATACCTGCAACAAGGAACGGTTCTTGGCATCGGCAAAAAATTCATTTACCTATTTCGAGGAAAACCTAGGAAAATACCCGTACCCGACCTTCACCATCGTAAGTCCTCCTTACTATGGATTACGGGCAGGCGCTATGGAATATCCAACGCTTATTACTTCCCCTACGCTTTGTGATTTACCCGAAGGAATCCGTACTACGGAGACCTTAACCATTCATGAGTTGACGCACCAATATTTCATGCAAATGCTTGCTACCAACGAGCAAGAGGAGCCTTGGATGGATGAGGGATTTACGTCCTACTACGAAGGAAAAATATTGGACAAATACAATGACGGGGTTGTGTCCTTCCCGGGATTGGGATTACAAATTGGCGGCGCGGAATTCAGGCGGGGTCGATTTTTTAACGCGGAAAATATCCAAGTAAACCCGATGAGTGATTTCGGGTGGCATTTCAAGCACGGAAGCTATTCGCAAATCGTATACGGAAAAGGTGCGGTAACGCTTCATACGCTTGAGGGCTTAGTGGGAGAGGACGTTATGAAGAAAATCATGAGAACCTATTTCGAAAGGTGGAAGTTCAAGCATCCTTGCCGGAATGATTTTCTTACCATAGTTGAGGAAATTACCCTTGAGGAGAATGGTACCGTTTCCTCTGAAATGGTCATGAGTTTCCTTGATCAAGCCATTACGGGAACTGAGGTTTGTGATTATAAAGTTGGCTCTATACAAATAACACCGGTGGAAAAGCCGCTTGGTTTTTTCGAGGATACCGAAAATCCGGAGGTGCTTAAAGAAGGGGATGGTACGGGTTTATTCAAATCAAAGGTCACCCTGTTCAGGATGGGTGGGATTATGGTCTCCCAAGATGTTGATATTACTTTTGATAACGGGGAAACCATCCGTGAGACTTGGGACGGGAAAGCACGTAGCCATGATTTTACTTACGTTCGTCCCGAGAAGGTGATAGCTGCCGTTATTGACCCTGAAGGAAAAATTACAATGGATAAAAATCTCCTGAATAACGGTATCGTTGAGGAGCAAGAGAATACGGGCATCATGCGGTATGCCGCCGCCTTTTTCACCCAGATGCAACGCATCATGACAAACATGAGCTTCCTGATATGAGTAATAGTAAAATCATATCGGCTTGGAAGGGAGGACTGTCCCGGGCTACCGCAAATTTCAAGGTAGTTTTATTTATGTATTTGGGAACTTTTATAGCGGCATTTTTAGCGGCTTATCCCTTGAAGAATTTATTTGAATCCGTAGTTGGAAAATCTCCCATGATCGGTGATTTATTATCCCGTGGATTCGACTATACCTTTCTGAATGACTTTAATAATAATTACGGCGAAGCTTTTGGTCCGATATTTAATCAATCATTCGTATTGGTTATTCTTTTTTTAATCCTAATGGTATTTTTTCAAGGCGGCATTTTTTCATTATTTAAAAATCATCCCGAAAAATATTCCGCAAGTACTTTTTGGCCCAATTGCGCCAAGTACTTTTTCAAGATGCTTCGATTAAGCCTTTTCTTTTTAATTATCCACGGGATTATTCTTACCATTTTTATGGTTATTTATTGGAATATTACCCAAGGGTTATCCCCCTCAAAATTGGAAAGTGAAACCATTATTTTTTCCGCCTTTTGGACAATGCTTCCAATTTATATATTAGTTGCTTCTATTTTCTTTATGTGGCAAGAATACGCCAAGGTATTTCTCGTACGTTCCGAGAGTAAATGGGTATTACCAAGTATATTTTCTTCACTTAAATTTATAGGTAAAAAATTCATTCCCGCTTATGGTATTTTCATTTTAAACCTACTTTTATTTTTTCTTCTCCTAGGGTTGTTCAGACTCATTAATTCCTTCCCTCCGAATACGGGTTTAAAAATTTTACTTTCCTTCTTTATTTCACAAATTTACATCATCCTGCGCCTTGGATTAAAACTATTGAACTCAGGAACTGCTGATGCTTTATTTAACAATGAAGTTGTTTCGGATAAATAAAAAAAGCGTTCCTGATCCTCATCAAGAACGCTTTCCCCTTATTTATTCAATTCATTACACTATCGAATCAACTCGAAGGTTTTTACGACCGTCTTTCCTTCACGAACCGCTCTTACCCAGTAGGTTCCGGAACTAAAATTCTTTACGGGAAGTTCTATCTCCGTTCTACCTTCCGTTAGATTTAAGGTTGTTTCATATCGTACGTGTCCTAGGACATCATAAATTTTCAATTCCGTTTTTCCTTGTTCGTTTTCACCTAGTAATACAGGAACAAAAACGTTGGAAGACAAACTTGGATTCGGTCTTACTTCTCCTAGGAAATGGATATTATCCTCGTTGATTTCAACCGCTTCCACATTTGAATATTCATAGGTCTCATCCAAGTTGATACTCTTTAATCGGTAATAGCTTTTACCCATATAAGGCGTCTCATCCCATAGTGAATATCTACTAGGCGTATTATTCGCCGTTACTTCCGAAATGGTTTCCCAATCCGTAGCATTTTTGCTTCGCTGTACTTCGAAATTACGTAAGTCTTCTTCGAAGGTCGTTTCCCAATTCAGGAAAACTTGACCATCCATTTCCCTTGCGGTAAAATGCAATAATTCAAGCGGCAAAACGGAACGTGGTTCATGTATAATAAATTCGGAAAAATGATTGACTTGAAATTCAACAAAAAACCCGTTACAAGAATGCACTTGAGGAACACTCCCTAATTGCGTGTGATTATTATTGGAATAAACATTATCCGAAGCGGTGCAGTTTTGATTGGGACCATAGTAATGCGTAACGAACAAATCCGTACCCGTATAGTTGGTAAGTCCGTTCATCCCCATTTGAGCGGAATTCAAATCCGCTAAATCATTCTCCGAATAATACAATCTTACATTTATCGGTGCGCCCATTGTCGCGCTATTGGGATAATTGGAAGACGTAAATTTAAAATAACGCGGAATTAATTTCACATCGTTTGCCGTCCCGAAATTAGACGTTCCTACGGAGTAAGGACTAATTACATCCAATGATACCGTACCTAAATTTACCGCGGATGGATCTTGGATCGATGCGATTAAATTACCGTTGGCATCCACGATGTCCGTCCATGCGGCACCAATAGCAGGATTTACGGAATAGTTCCCGCACAGGTCATCCACCATCTCCGCGATAGGTGTAGCGGGGCAATCCACTATCGAGAAATTAATGATAACTTCTTCACAGCTTGGTCCTTGCAGGTTGTCACGGGTGTAAGCATTTATCGTAAAGGTATAATTACCGGGAGGTAAATTTGCTAGGTGGTTATCACCGTTAAATCGGTAAGGAGCAACATTCTCCGTATCCGGATCCGTTAAATCCCCGGTAAGCGCAAACCCTACACTCTCCACATTCCCGGAAACCATAGCTTCCACGCCATAATTAGCAGGAAGGCTTCCTACATTATAAACACCCCCGTCAACTAAAGATATACCCGGATAGATATCCAAATCATGGTCGTAAATCACTACGTCCGTAATATCCAAATCACTAACGGTAACGAGAATTGAATCCACGGCAGGCAAACATCCCGGCATGCCGTTAGTAACGGTTACATAGTATGTAGCATCCGTTAAACCTACATCTATGGAAGAAGTAGTTTCCCCTGTGCTCCAAGCATAATTATAAGGACCGGAATCACCTATAATACTTGGGGTAACGGTATAGGTCATCTCGGAAGACGTAGCCGTACAAAAGACGTATTCTTCCTCCATTTCTATTACCGGACAAGAGATAATCGAGAAATTCAAGGCAATGTTATCACAATTATTACCTACTGAATTGTTACCGTCAAAGGTTGCACCGGTCAAGGAATAATTCCCTACTTCCAGATCAATGGATTGGGCATCACCGTCAATATGGTGCGGAGCCGAATTTGAATTTTCGGTATGGGAAAATCCATTATCGGCAGTCATCGTCATAAAAACACTATTATCCAACCCATCCGTTTGATACTCTATGGTATAATTGGGTGGAAGATCGTCCTTTAATAATACCATTCCTTCCGTCAAGACGGTATATGGCATACCCGTGGATAAGTCCAAAACGACAATTTGTGTAAACTGCCCGCTATTGACCACATCAACCATGATCTGGTCCGAGTAAACACAACCTAAGGCATCCGTAACGGTTACCGAGAACAGAGAATCATAAGCGGGAGTAACCGTCCTTGATTCATCCGTTGCTCCATCATGCCATAGGTAAGAAAAAGGAGCCGTCCCTCCGGAGGAGGCATCTAAAACCAAGGATTCATCTACACAAATAGTAGTATCATTCCCCAAATCAAAAGCACAATCCGAAACTATCGTAAAATCCAAGCTAATGCTTTCACAATTTAGCCCCAACAATTCATCCTTCGAATAAGCATCGGCAGTGAAGTTATAGGTGCCCGTTTCAACATCCACTCTATTATTCCCCGTTTGAAAATAATATCGATAATAATTATCCTTTACGAAATGGCTAAACGCACCCTTCGAAAGAGTCATCCCCATACTTTGATGTGAACCAAGGATTTCGACTCGAAGCCTAAAATTCACGGGCAAATCTTGAAAGTTATAAACTTCCCCATTTTGGATAGTATCCCAAACGCTGTAACCATTATCCGTATCTATAATGGTGACGCCTAGAATTTCCATATCATTTATTACCAAGGAAACCGTATCTATCGAGGAGCATCCCTCAGAGTCGGAAACGGTTACATAGTAGTCGGTTGTTTGGGCAGCGGAAGTGGAAATATAAGATGTATTCTCGCCTGTACTCCACATATAGGAGTAAGGAGGAACCCCACCTAGACCACTTGCGGCAAGCGTAACTACGTCATTGCTACAAACTTCTACATCCCCTCCTGTATACGCTGTAAGACCACAACCGATCTCGCAAGCATCCCCTGTTCCGTTCCCGTCAGTATCAGCTTGATCAGGATTCGGGGTAAAAGGACAATTATCTAATTCATCGGAAATACCGTCATTATCAAAATCACCCAAGCAATTATTAATTACTACATCCAAGTTTCCTTTCGTAATCGCGTTTGTACCGTCATTGGTAGCACTTGAATTGAAATGCGTGTACTTGGTAATAAAGTCAAAATCCAAGGCGTCGGGAAAATCCGAAACACTAAAAACTACATCGGCCACTTCGGTCCAAGTCCCATCTATCGGATCACAACCTAGTCCTTCGGCAGATTCTTCTAGCATGAACGTCATGTTAAAAGCGCCGGGCAAACTGGCATCATAACCGGGTACTGCCCAAGCAGGTCCTCCTGCATTACAGGTTCCGGTAGCATTAAATGCAGATGGGTTAAACGATTGAAACGATAGTTTTGAACTTTCGTATTCGAAATAAATAGAAAAAGATCCGGGAGCAATTGAAGTCCCGTCCGAGGACTTTATGTTCACTTTAAAGTGAAAGAGATTATCCGTACAATCTATTCCTCCTTCCCCTCTAACGTCGATGGATTGGGCACTGAGATTAAATCCCATAAAAAGGAATACCCAAGCGAGAGTGATATGATAAAAATGTTTCATCTTGTTTGATTCTGATTAACAGGGACTATGGATTATTGCTGGATAAGGGGATCTCCCGTTTGGGTTTGGTTTCGTTTCCAAAGATTATAATCTTGGACGTTAACAACTCCGTTTCCGTCTCCGTCAATATTTGTATAACCTCCTATTTTTGCAGGGTTTGCCTCCCATAAAGCACTATCCGCGACATCATTCTTTCCGTTTGCATCAAAATCCCCTGCAAACATCCCGAATACGCCACCGCCTAAATCCTTAAGCTGCCCCACGCCTAAAGCCGAGGATGCTGAAGTCGTAAAATCATAAATGGCTCCTCCGTTTGAATCAATGGAAACAGAGCTTGCCACGGCAATATGGTTCCTGTGATAAATTACCAAATGATAATTTCCTGCATTTACGTTCCGGTAAGTAATACCTTGTAATCCGGAAATATCCATTAAATCACCATTGCTCCTAAGGAGCCCCGCTTGTTTTTTTACCACGATGTTAATATCGGAAGCATCCCTTAACTCCGTCAAAACCCAATCCGTAATATCCGGTGCCATTACTTGCACCGTTTCTGTGCCTTCATAATTAAAAGGAGCCTGATTAAACGGTTGTGTAGTTGGTAAAAGCCCTTGATTCCTAAGTTCCGTGTGCATTTCCCCTAAAGTCGTATCATAAAATCCTTCAAGAAAAACTTTAGCACGTAGTTGGATTTGAGGAATATAAGTATCAACGTAGCAGGTTGGGTCTACAACATAATTGGTATTTACCAATGAAGGAATCAATGCATGAGCCCCGAAAAGAGTAGAAGCCACAACCGTATCAGAAGCACCGAGCCAATTCTGTATCAGGGTTCGGAATACGGCACGATAGTCGTATTGCATTTGGCTTTCGTTGGGCTTTCCCGCATTATTAATATCCAACAAATCAACGTTAGTACCTGAAACGCCCGGTTCTACGGAACTACCAAAGAGGAACATGGGTCCCAAAGTTCCGTGATCCGTACCCAAACTACCGTTTTCTATAACCTGTCGCCCGAACTCCGAGAAAGTTGCGGTTAATACTTTTTGTTCATGCCCCAGGATGGATAAATCATCATGGAATGCCTTGATGGCATCACACAGTTCGGATAATAATTCCGTATGACGTCCAAGATGCGGGCTCCCTGAATCCGCTTGGGCAGCGTGGGTGTCAAAACCGTCAATATGAACCATGTATACCTTGGTCTTACATCCACCTGATATTAACTTAGCAACGGTTTTTAACTGATTCCCTAAATCCGTTTGAGGATAAACCACTGATGAATTAACACCGGAATTAAATACGTCTTGGATACGTTGAGCGTAAACATTCGTGGAGTTTTCGACTTGCATGATATAATCCAACTGGCTACCGAATTCCGTAGCCGGTACGTTATCATGCGGTGCGGCACCGATTCCTTGAATCGAGTCGTATAAACCACCGGGCTCTTGCTGGGATAAATTAGCCGCTACAAAAGAACCTCCGTGATTGTAATAACTAAGAGCAGGCTTACGATCACCCAGTTGGATACCTAGAGGATCTTGGTATTCCGCAATGGGTGTACCATAAAGCCCCGGAAAAACGGTATCCAAGAAACGCCCCATCCAACCACCGTCAAGGTTAAAGTTGGCAGGGGTTCCGTCACCTCCTGCCATCCATAAATCCGTAGATTTAAAGTGGGAACCATTGATATTAGGATATCCCACGCCCTGCAATACCCTCACTTTAGCATCATCATACATGGACTTAAACGCGGTCATAGCCGGGTGGAGACCTATCTGATCCGCTAAAGGCATTGTATTATCTAGGGGAATGAACGAATTGGTTCCCGTATCTGAAATCCGGATACCCGGACGATACTGGGAATATGTATCATATTGACTTATCGGAATAAGGGTATTTACACCATCATTTCCCCCTTTGAGGAAAACGGTTACCAGTATCCTATCATTTATATCCGGACAATTTAGCAACGGAAGCATTTCTGCCGTTGCGAAAGCCCTAAAAGGCAGTTGGCTGAACAACAAGGATCCGGAACCAAATGCCAAAGATTTTCTCAGAAAGTCGCGCCTTTTCATGCGATGCTTTTTTCAATTTGAAAGGAATGCTCCTAAAAGCAAAAAATTACATTAATTGATACTCTTGAGAGTACAGCAGAGCTTTAAACAGGTTATCCAAAGGAATCCTTACTGCCGCATCGTCTCCCGTATTTTGATACTCGAACCAATCCAAGGTCCAATCAAAGGAAGGAGCGCCTTCCAAAAAGATTTCATTCAGAAAGTAATCGTATCTCTCCGGGGTAGGAGGAAAGGGGAATAAAAAATCCGTCAACTCAGAAACAATGGTTTCCGCAATTAGGGTATTACTAACTATCCCGCTATTTTCTAAAAAAGCAACGGAGTCAAAAACAATCCCTTCACCCAAATCGCCGGACATTAGTAATCTATCTCCCGAAAGTAGCATCTCGGGAAGCTTATATCTCGAGACAATCGACGAAGCCGTAATCCAGTTTCTATCAAAACCGGGTTCTTGATAATATGCGGGATACCCCGCAACGGCATCAGGTGAAAAAATATTTAATCCGGACATTTCGAAAACCGTCTGTAACACGGATTTCCGATACCATTCATCGTAGTGTTCCTTGGTTTGTGTTTCGGCGTCGGGAAGCGGCACATTAAAGAATGAAACCGTAGGAAGAAGTAATTCCATTGGGGATTTGATAATCGCTCCTATAACTTCGTCGCCGGAGGTAGCATCATCAGCATCATAAAAATGGCTACTTTTTAATAGCGTCTTTACCGCGATTTCTAAATTGTAATTATTGTCTTTCAATAAGGTCCCGAGAGGAATAATAATATCCGTTTCTACTTCAGGGGTAAGATTAGAACTAACAAAAAACCGGTATAACTTTCTACAAATATTCCTAGCGGTTTCAGGTTGGTTAAACACCATATCCACGAAATCACCAAGTTCCCTAATCATGTCGGGCTGATTCACCGCCCCCGTAATCGTTTGCCCACCAAAAGCAGCCGTGAAAGTTTTATCGGATGAATCGTGACGGTTAAAATCCGCATACCCTGCCGTAATCCCTGTATCCAAGTCGATATACTGAGGATCCGCAGGTCTAGTTCTTGTGCTGATGCGCCACCCGGAAAGTAACCTGGAAGCAATTACTACATCGTCCTCCGTGTAATTGGTATAGTCCCCGGGACCGAGTTGCGGTCCCTTACCGATACTAAAAAGCTCTAAGAATTCCCTAGCATAATTCTCGTTAGGATTAGAATCCGTATTGGAACCTCCATCCAAATATCGAAGCATCGCATTATTGACCGTCATCTTCAATGCCAAATCCCGATAACTACCGAAAGCGTAGAAGTACAACAGGTTTAAATAATCGAAGCCGTCTCCCGCATTGCCCATTCCATCAAAGGAAACCACCCAATTTTGATGAAGAAAAAAAGCAAGCTTATGCCGTATTCCCGGATTATTTAATGCCTCGTGCACCCACCAGCCTTTCACGAAATCACGTTGGGAGCCGGTTCCGATGGAAGGTGCCACCCCTGAGTCAATAAATGGTTGACCGGTGAGGTAATCAATAGGTTCATGAATAGTAGGCGCAGGAGTAGTAAAAAAATCATCTACCGCATCAGAAACATTCATAGCCGCTAAGGCTTGTAATCTTTGATGCGTGTACCGGAAGGATCCTCTCCGAAGAAGATGTTTTGCGCGCTGGAGTCCAAGAGTCCCCGCCAAGGGCGATAAGGAAGCCATACTTTTGGTTTATCTAGTTCCGATAATTTCATTCATATCCCTCCTGTCCGAAAACTTTCGGAAAGTTTGGGTATAACCGGGCTTTTAAAGAAATGCTTCCACCGAAATGGATCGATAGAAGAAATTATCAAGGGAATGTTTGCTGATTCGATTTCAAATTTAGAAAAAACACAAATGTTTTACCTAGAAAAAAGATTTTTTAGTGACGTGGCAAATCCTTGTATTCTTATAGGCCCAATACCGATATCTGAATCCTTTTTTATCAAATAAGGCAAGCAATTTTCATAGTAGCAAAAAATTGACTTTATTGGGCTACAATCACTTACTCCATAAAGTGATGCAGCAGAAAACCATTTCTTCCGAATAGCAAAAAATGAATTCCCATGGATGAGATCGTAAAATTCATCTTCGCCGCATTAATTAACGGCTTCGGGTTTGTGGTCCTTATTTCCTTTTATTGGTTCCAAATCGGCAAAAAGGACAATGAATATGCCGATGTCATGGAAACCTTCGGGCTTCAAAAAAGAGCCGATGAAGCCAGAACAAAAAAAGGAAGAAAACCTAGTACCGTTTTTAAACCGGCTAACTTCCTTTTACCGGTAACCTTTTTCACTTTGGCTACTACGGTCTTGAGCGCACTTTACTTATTTCCATCGGACCTATTTGCCCATCTTTACGAAAACAGGGATGGCAGTAACGTTTTGGATAGCGCTAAGCATTTTGCCAACAATCCCTTCTTCATGGGAATGGATTTCGGGAAACTAGACATGTACGATCTGCAAAGAAGAAGTATTTCCACGCTTAATTGGGCGTTCATGGGTGGATTCCTTTGGGCAGCGGCTACCATGGTAAGAAGGCTTTCCAACGGGGATGTTACCCCCATCCTTTTTTACAAAGCTACTTTCAGGCTTCTTTTCGCCTCTGCCGTTGCCTTGATTTTCTCTTTTATGGTAGAGCCTTTAAATCTAATGGGCTTCGATGGCGGAAGTACGGCTTGGGCGGTTCCCCTTACGGCTTTCGTAGCGGGTATTTTACCTGAATCCTTCTTCAATTTCATGTTGCAAACCCTCAAGCGGATTTTGAATGGAAGGGATGTCAATTCCAAGGAGCTTCATCTTAGGAATATCGAAGGGATGGGGCTGTCCCAAAGAGAGCGATTATGGGAAGAAAACATCGATAATGCACAAAATTTAGCGGAAGCGAGCTTAATCCAACTCATTATTAAAACACCTTTTGAAGCAAGACAATTATTGGACTGGATTGGTCAAGCGAAATTGTTATGTTACATGAAGGAGGACGTGGAATCCGCCTACGATGTAGGAATCCGCAGTGTCTATGATTTCGTGGCACTCAAAGAGACTTATGAACGCAAAGGATTGGACAGCATGAATGCCATGTACGAGCTAAGCCGTGCTTCCGGTTTGTCTTCCCAAAAACTATCCGTTGTAAGCGAATTGATAAACAACGATTACGGTGTAAACGCTCTTAAGCATTTCCGCGATTTATTAAACGGTAAAGACGATGAAGAAG
>JAHDDF010000018.1:7176-10837 GCA_020629475.1 Saprospiraceae bacterium | reverse complement strand
GTAAACGCTCTTAAGCATTTCCGCGATTTATTAAACGGTAAAGACGATGAAGAAGACGTACTTACCGAAACCATTATCCAAGAACAAAAGGAAACGATCATTGCGGAAGATGAGATGAAGGACATCAATACGCACGTCCCTAAGGATGAAATCCCGACTTCTTACGGAAACGGGAAGAAATAAGCGAAATTTCGCAAGGGTCTTTCACTTGTTCGTATTAATTTTGCGCGACTAATTCGTGAATCGATTATGATTAACTTGATTTTATTCGGCCCTCCGGGCTCAGGAAAAGGAACACAGGCTAAATTGCTTGTTGAAAAATATAAGTTACACCACATTTCCACCGGCGATATTTTCCGTCGTGAGATGAAAAATGACACCGATCTCGGAAAGGAAGCCAAAAGCTACATTGCTAAAGGTGCTTTGGTACCGGATAGCGTAACCATCGGAATGCTGCGTAAGGAAGTGGAATCCAATCCGGATGTAGCGGGATACATCTTTGACGGCTTCCCTAGAACCGTTCCCCAAGCGGAGGCTTTGGATACGCTTATGAAAGAGTTGAACCAATCCATTTCTTGCTTACTTGAACTTAAGGTGCAAGATGATGAATTGCGGAATAGATTAATGGAGCGCGGCAAAACTTCCGGAAGAGCGGATGACGTGGATCCCAATGTCATCAATGACCGTATCTCCGTATACAAGGAAAAAACACTTCCCGTCGCCAACCATTACGCCGGACAAAACAAGGCGAATGAGGTAAACGGAATCGGAACGATTGAAGAGGTTTTTGGTAGATTATCCGAAAGGATTGACGCCGTTTCCTAAACCTTTTATATCACAATAAGAACCGCCCGTGGAATCAAAGATTCCACGGGCGGTTTCTTTTTCCAAGGGTTGAAACCCTTGGCTTTGGGCGCAGTGGTCGTTCCGACCACTTTTTTATTCTTTTACGAAGGATTTTGTTGTTGAATTTCCTCCCTGGCTTATTTCAATAAAATACATCGCGGAAGGAATTTCATCCAAGGAAATTCCATTCGTTTTTAATGAAGTAATATCTACATTATTTTGGCGAATTAACTTCCCGGAAACATCCCTGATTTCTAAAGAAACTTCTCCTTGGATATCCGAATTCACGAATAGTTTTTCCTGAACCGGATTCGGAAAAATCTCTAAGGACAAGGCATTCTCCCCCGTCTCGAAAACAGGCACTCCGAATTCATCCGGAATGGTATCCCCCATAAAGATGTTCTCATCCCCTTCGTGGTAAGGGGCAAAAGTGAAATAGGTTAAAAACATCTCGTCTTGCGTCCGTTCACCCCTACTCACATCCACGGGTGGATTGCTCGGGTTATACGGGTTATTAGCCGTATTATCATACACCCCCACACTATTTAAAGTAGACCCTGCCGGAAGGTGCAAGATATAGGGGAAGGTATAATAACGTTGCCAATTAAAATCCCAATCGGGGATGTCAATTAACGGAATTATTTCCCCGTCAGGTAATTCCGCCCAAACCTTATAGGATTTACCCAAGTAATGCATATGCGGGCAAATATTAATCAACGACAAATCCTCTTGGAAAGGTTGAGTTCTTTGGTGGAAGGTTTTTACTTCGTTAGCGGGAATAAATAAAGGACCATCCAATAGGACCGGTGCCGAATCATATAACAACCATCCCGAATCCACTTCTCGTACTACATCCTGAACGGGCAGTAACTGCAAATTCATAACCGTAGAATCAGGTTCGCCCTGCCCTCCGGGACCATAATGTAATTCCATTACAAAAGAGCCACCCGGCAAAATCATTTGTGCCCAACCTTCCGGGTACTCCATTAGGTTGGCACCGGGTTGCCAAGCATTCAAGTAACGCTCAGAGGAGTTTCCTCCGGTAGCGCTGTTAAACCCGGGAAGTGGATCGGCAAGTTCATTCGCCATTGCCGAATTATCCGAATCATAATATAAATCCGCATGGTGTACCACATCTTTTAAACCCGGGAAAACCTCGATTTTTTCGATATAGATCGGTGTATCAAATGGATTTTCCACTACGAACCAACGATACTCATCATTATTGGACTGAAGCGTGTAAGCGGACTCGAAGGAAAGTTGAAAATCTATGGATTCCAACTCACTCGCCCCCGAAGGGATTGGTGGCAAAGGTGGTTCTTGGCTCAAATCGCCGGAAGGCGCACCTGAATTCACCCAGTCCATAATTAAATTCTGTTCCGCTTGGGTCAGGTAAAATTCATCCGCAAAATGGCTATAATTCGGGTCAGGCAACCAAGGCGGCATACTCTTGGTGGCAACGGCATCCTGGATCAAATACCGAAAGTCATAAGCACTTTGGTAAGAGGTGAATTCATAGGGCCCGATTCCGTTCGGGCGATGGCAATTGACGCATTTTCCGTAAATGATTTCGGCTACGTCATCCGCCCAATTTACTTGGGCATTAGCGGAAAAAATAGAGAGAAAAAGAATGGGGAGTAAGAAAAATCGCTTCATCTTGTAAATGGGTTTTATTGCTTGAAAATAAGGATTTATGGTAAGAACATTGCAAGAATTCGGAATAAATACCTAGAGCTTCCCAACCCCAAGGATTTTTTGGCGTTATTTGATTATCATTTCAATTTGAAAATTCAATCATGAACAAGCGTATTCTGCTAGCCAAGCGCCCCTTTGGGCTTCCTCAAAATGATACTTGGACTTTTGAGACCTCACCCATCCCGGAACCCGGCGACGGTGAAATTGTCATTCAAAATGAATACATATCATTAGACCCCGCCATGCGTGGTTGGCTAAACGACGCTAAATCATACATTCCGCCCGTAGGAATCGGGGAAGTAATGCGTGCCGGCACTGTTGGAAAAGTCATAAAATCCAACAACCACCCTCATTTCAAAGAGGGAGATTACCTTTCCGGATGGGGCGGTGTGCAGCAATACACACTTACCGACGGTAAACAATGTTTCCAAGTAGACCCGAATCTTGCTCCTTTACCAAAATACATCGGAGTACTCGGAATGCCGGGTATGACCGCTTACTTCGGCATCCTTGAGGTAGGAAAAATCAAGGAGGGTGATACGGTTTTGGTTTCCGCTGCCGCGGGTGCCGTAGGAAGTATCGTCTCACAAATCGCGAAGATTAAAGGATGTAGGGTTATCGGTATTGCAGGTGGTCCGGAAAAATGCGCTTACCTCAAGGAGGAACTAGGCTTGGATGGTGCTATTGATTACAAAAACGAAGATGTCCGTAAAGGTATTAAGCGCGAATGCCCCAAGGGTATTGATGTTTATTTTGACAATGTAGGAGGGGAAATCCTTGATGCCGCATTGGCAAAATTGAGGATGCATGCCCGCGTGGTGATTTGCGGTGCCATTTCCCAATACAACAACAAAACCGCAATCAAAGGACCGTCCAATTATTTGTCCTTGTTGGTTAACCGTGCTACCATGCAAGGAATGGTAGTAATGGATTACGCGCCCCAATACCGTAAAGCGGCTATGGAAATGGGCATGTGGATGGGGCAAGGCAAACTCAAAACCAACGAGGACGTTTACGAAGGCATCGAAAATTTCCATGATACTTTCCTTCGTCTTTTCAACGGGGATAAGAAAGGGAAATTGGTATTAAAGGTTTCCGAGTAGATTGCCGAATGCTTAGA
>JAHDDF010000018.1:5803-7076 GCA_020629475.1 Saprospiraceae bacterium | reverse complement strand
ATAAAACATCCACGGTGGAGAAGGTCAAGAAGCAATTCGTATTTAAAAAGCACATTGATAAGGGCATCCAGCACTATGAGGGCAAGGAGGCGCCGCGCATCAAGCAACACCTTGAGGAAGTAGGTTGGGACTATGAACCTTACCTATTCAAGGATGGGCGTATTATGTGTGTTTATGCGGATGAATCCTTCGCTATCCTGTATCCTTCCGAAGAGGAATTGTATCGGGATATGGAGAATGAGAGGAAGAGTTTTAGATCCGATCCCGGGGTATTGTAAGACAAAGACGTAAGATATAAGACGTAAGACAAGATTATCTTACGTCTTATATCTTATGTCTTACATCCATTTCTAACCATGATTGCCACAATTACAAATTTCCAAGAGGCCATACGTCAAGGAATCCCTTCGGAATTGCCGAAACCTAAGGCTTATCCTGAAGGCGTAAACCGCGCTCCGAAGCGGAAAGATATCCTTACCAAAGAGGAGAAAAAACTCGCCTTGCGAAACGCCCTTCGTTATTTCCCGAAGGCTTGGCACAAGGAATTGGCGAAGGAATTCATGGATGAGTTAAAGGCTTACGGTAGGATTTACATGTACCGTTTCAAGCCGGATTACGAGATGTATGCCCGTCCTATTTCCGAGTATCCGGCTAAGACGGACAAGGCGGCTTCCATTATGCTCATGATCCAAAACAATTTGGACCCGGCGGTGGCGCAGCATCCTTGGGAATTGATTACCTACGGCGGTAACGGTTCCGTGTTCCAGAATTGGGCGCAGTACCTTTTGACCATGCAGTACCTCGCGGAAATGACGGAGGAACAAACCCTGCATATGTATTCCGGTCATCCAATGGGATTGTTCCCTTCTTCCAAGGAGGCACCCCGCGTAGTGGTTACCAACGGCATGATGATCCCCAACTATTCCAAACCGGATGATTGGGAGCGTTTCAACGCCCTTGGCGTAACGCAATACGGCCAAATGACGGCGGGTTCCTACATGTATATCGGACCGCAAGGCATCGTGCACGGTACTACGATTACCGTTATGAATGCCTTCCGTATGAAATTGAAAAAAGGGGAGACTTCCGCAGGGAAGATTTTCTTGACGGCAGGACTAGGCGGCATGAGTGGCGCTCAACCCAAGGCGGGGAATATCGCGGGTTGTATTACCGTTTGTGCGGAGGTAAATCCCAAGGCGGCATACAAGCGCCACGAGCAAGGATGGGTGGATGAAATCACGGATTCCTTGGATACCTTGACGCAAAGAATACG
>JAHDDF010000018.1:1860-5703 GCA_020629475.1 Saprospiraceae bacterium | reverse complement strand
CTTGGCCCTATGTGTTTCGATTATGGCTTCGGTCCTTTCCGATGGGTTTGTACCTCGGGTAAGCCGGAGGATTTGGCATTGACGGACCAGTTATCCTTGGACGTTATGGAAGCCATTCGTAAGGAGGCTCCGGAGGAAATTAGCCAGCAAATGGCGGATAACATCAAGTGGATTACGGATGCCCGCGAGAACAAATTAGTGGTAGGTTCCCAAGCGCGTATTCTTTACGCGGATGCGGAAGGACGCACTAAAATCGCGGAGGCATTTAACGAGGCGGTGAAGGATGGCAGGCTATCCGCACCGGTTGTTCTAGGACGTGATCACCACGATGTTTCCGGGACGGATTCCCCGTACCGCGAAACCAGTAATATTTATGATGGCTCCCGTTACACGGCGGATATGGCGATCCATAACGTCATTGGCGACGGATTCCGTGGCGCTACTTGGGTTTCCATCCACAACGGCGGCGGCGTAGGCTGGGGCGAGGTGATGAACGGTGGTTTCGGTTTGCTTTTGGATGGCAGCGATGATGCCTTACGGCGACTGCGAAACATGCTTTTCTTTGACGTGAATAACGGAATCGCAAGAAGAAGTTGGGCAAGGAATAAGGAGGCTAAATTTGCCATTAAAAGGGAAATGGAGAGAACGCCCGGCTTGAAGGTGACTTGGAGTGAGGAGGTGGATGATGACTTATTAAATAACTTATAACACGGATTGCGTCAGTCTCCCGACTGACGCTGTGGTAATGTTCCGATTTGTTTTTCATGGCGGCTTCAGTCAGGTTACGCAAAAGGCATGTCCGCAAACCGTTTATTGAAGGCTAGTTATGACTCATTTTTAACGACAATACCCCAATCATGAATATCCTAATCCAATATTTCCAATGGATAATAGATTTCATTATTTGCTTAAATATTTTGCTTTCCACTCACTCTTTCCAAGAAAAAGCTTTCTTCTTTTCTGAGGATGGAACACCAAACTTTGCTATTGCAGACAGATTGCTTCTTCATCCTTCGGAAACAGATACCATAGAATTATACGATCCTAGTATTTATTCAATATTTACGGATGAGAATACGGAATCAAGAATCCTATTCTTAAAAGGTACCCAAATGTCTCTAGTCCCTTATTTCTTTTTCTTGGATCATTTAAAAACCAATTTCATCGACACCATAAAAATGGATTTCGTAATAACGGGGTATTCTTACACTCCTCCGGAATTACGAAAATTTGATTATGAATACTACAAAGGAAAAGCTTCCTTTACAAAAGAATCAAATTGGCAACTTGACTCCTTGATATTTACTCCTCAATATTGCCGGAGAAAAACCCATGGAGAAATTGACTTTAATTATTACAACGAACAAATGATTCGGCTTTCCAAAGAGGAGTATGACTCTTTGTTGAATACCTATGTCGATACTTTAAACCGGGTAATCCCTATTTATGAAATAAAATGACTTCCCATGACCTTCCAAGACTACGCTGCCCAAGCTTGCCAAGATTTACAAAACCACCAAAATGCTTTCTTGGGAAAATACGGTGTGAATGATTATAAGCATTGGTTTTACAATCAATCCGGGGAATATTTCAGATTATATAATAACGAGGAGGAAGAGATTTATTTTAAATATTTACCCGTAGGAAGCTTTTCCCGTAAATCAAATACTTGGATGTGGTCTTGGGCAAACCAACACTCTTATCATCCGGGTAGATTTAGGATTTTGGAAATAAAAAACTTCGGTCTGGAACACGGATACAAGGAGCTTACCGAGGAAGCAATTAAAGGAGATGAATATACGGGTTGGGAACTAACTTCCATCGCTTTTCAATTATTGGGTGGAACGGGTACCTATCGGGTCGTCGTTGATGAACTTGAGATTTACTTTCTTTTTATTGAAGTAATGGACAGGCAAGAAATTGATAATATTGGAAACGCACTTATTGAATGTAGTAGTCATGGAAAAATGAGATTGGCTTTTGTTTGTCAACATTTAAACGGTCATTCCTCCGTTGGATTCCATGAAGCATTTGAAACGTTCAAAGGTATGCCTTTGAATAAGGAGGAGGATTTTCAAGCTTGGTGTAACACTTGCGAACATGAAAGAATCAAAACCAATGGTTGGAATGATGAGTCCATGGAATTCGCTAATATTCGGTTGGTTTGTGAGGAATGTTATTTTAACATGAAAGCATTGAATAAATAATCTATCATGAATTCAAAAAATAATTATTTTCTTAGTGACGAAGAAGAAGTCAATTTCATCAATCAAAAATTTGATGGTATAAATGGGGGAAAAATACACATCTATTCTAACTGCATTAATTTCCTAGCAAACATCCGATTTTTTATTTTCATTATGGCTTTCGTTACTTTCCTTTTTATTTTTATTGATTGGTTTAGATTAGATTCCGTTTCAAATATTCCTGTAAGACTTGGAGCTATTTCAATTTTCATCCTATCGGGCATAATCTTTAATAAAAATAGAATCCTGTCTATTCTTTTATCTACACTTCCTCTAATTTATCTTGTATACTTATTGAGTACAGATCTATCTTTTTTTAATGTTCGTTTTGCAGGTTTAACGATAGCCTACATCATAGTTACACTTTGTGGAATTCATTATCATTCCAAAGCAAGAAGGCTAGAGAAAGAAATAAAAGATAGCTTACTTGAAAATCAATTGGTCGGAGATAACATTTAATTAAATATGCCTATTTATCCACCGAGAAACAGCCCAACTAGAAAAATCGAAATCTTCAACAAAAAGGCCAATGAATTAAACCGTGAAGTATCCAAGGGGAAAAATCTAACGGATTTATCATCAAAAATCGAAAAGGTCAGAACCGCTTACTTAAACCTTTTAAAAGCAAGACTAAAGCTTTTGGAAAATTATACAGAGAAGGATGAAAACAACAGAAATGAACTATTAAAGAAGAAATATCGCACGGAAAAGACTCAATGGGAAAATGCGACGCACAAAGGCATTTTGGATTTATTGGATATTTCTTTCTGATTATAGTTTAGGCACTATACTGTTTTCCACGGCGGCTTCAGTCAGGAGACTGAAGCAATCCGATCAAAAAACGCCGCACCTCTAGTCTAGAGGCACGGCGTAAGCATCACAGGGCAACCAACTCTTATTCGGTTTTTATAATCTTCTCGGTTAGCACCTCACCGTCGCGGTTAAGGCGGAGGTAATACATGCCTTGGGGTAATTCGCGGACATCCAATTTTTGGATGTACTCATCGGAAGTCCAAGAGCGGATGATTTTTCCTGCCGCATCCACTAGGTGGAATTCGCTTCTTTCCGCACCGGGCTCAGCGGAAATGGTCACTACATTCCTAGCCGGATTCGGGAACACCTCGAATTGTTTCCCGGCAAAATCAATCATCTTGGAATCATTGGAACTTGGCGCTGCGGAATGGCTCATGAACTCCACCGCTTCAAAATCTCCCTTGATAAGATTAGTGGCTTCCGTCTCTAGTATTCCTTCCATCTGGCTACTGATTTCCTTGTACTTCTTTTGGTACTCCGGGTCCATCGCCAAACGCTGGGAATCATAGGTTAATTGATAGGTGTAAGTATCCGCATTACAAGGGCAATTGCTAACAATCAAGGCAACGATATAAATCTGTCCCGTATTGAAAATACCGTCAGGGGAACCACTGCCGTAGCCATCAAAGGTTGTCGTTAGTCCCCAAGGCTGCCCTCCTGTGGAACCACCCCACATAACGGTACTTAATGGTACTTGTAAAGGATTGATACCTGTTACTTCCCCTACGAGCCACTGGTAATCGCAGTTCGGGTCCGGAAGGAAATCATCACCATTGGTCAAGTT
>JAHDDF010000018.1:0-1760 GCA_020629475.1 Saprospiraceae bacterium | reverse complement strand
GGCATGTGCTTGAAATTCCCGCAGAACTTATAGGTGGAATCCAATTCCAAACCGGAAATGGTTTGCTCGTAGATTACTGCCGTTGTACCGGAAGTCTGCGTAGTCCTTCCGTTTACGGTCATGAATTGGGTAGTGGAGGAACCGTTGCAGAAACCGTGGTCATCCACGTTCCAATTGGAGCTGATGGAAAGTGCGCCGGCATTATCCGTTACGTTGTACATGGATGGTAGGCATGCGTTCGGTGCCGTACTACCGTTGTAAGTGTATTGGGAAGTGAAACCGGTATTACCCGCCTCAAAATCACCGTTTACAAGGAGGTTTTCACCCTCGCAGCAGAAAACGCCTGTTGGGTCACCTCCGCCACCTGAACCGTCATCCTCACAGTTCAAGAAGGTCAAACCAATGATGCTGTTATTGATAACGTTCACGCCTTGTTGACCGGAAACCGGATTAGACGGAACCCATCCCGGCTGGATTACTTCCCTTACCGTGTACATTCCGGGAGCGACATTGTTAAAAGTAAACTCACCGAAGGCATCCGTTACGGTAGTGGCGACGGGTGTATTGGAAACATCAAGTAGTTCAAAAGTCCAACCGGGCCCGAATGTATCGCCGGTATCGATATCACCATTGCAATTAGCGTCAAGGACTTTTCTTCCTGAAATTAGGTTATAAGAACAACATCCTTCGCTCGGGTTGGAAATAACGGGCATTCCGTTGAAAGTGGTTACGGTAGCGTTTACCGCAAAACCCATAGCGGTGGATTGCTGGTTCAACATCTCGAACTCGATATAATAGCTACCCGGATTTACGCTTAAACCGGCATTGATGGGGGTATCCAAGTTAAAATTATCGGGATCAATCAAGTTGGTATGATTAACGGAATACAAGGACGTACCTGAGCTTGCCTCATACAAGGTGAATCTTCCGTGGTCATCCGCGCGGAAACTTCCTTGGATAAATATTTCCGTGCTTTCGCAGATACAGAAATACCTCCTAAACTTCCAAGGTTGCTGCGGATTCAAGTTATTATCCCCGAAACCCGAAGTATTCAAGGCGGAAAGTGGCTGGGAACCCGGAATGGTGTTCCAATTGGCTTGGAAGGGGCTAATGATATAGGCGTCCGGAACGGCTACGTATGCCGGCGGCAATGCCCCGTTTGCCAATAAAGGCATATTTACCAATGACCAATAAGGATCTTTTGTCCCAACGGGATAAGGTATTCCGGTATAAGGGTCTACACCCGTGGAGATATTTATTTCTTCGCCGAATTCGCAGCCGTTTAGATTACAGCCGTCTTGGGCGTTTAAGGATAGAGAGATAAAAAGACCTAGAATAAAAATGAATACGTTTTTCATGACTAAGCGATTTAGAATGGTTTGGCTCCCGTGTGATGTAGGACGTCTCCTTGGCGGGATAAATGTTTTGCTTTCGGCCAAAAGCGTTGATACAAAGTTGGAGCCGTATCGCCCGGATTACAATTAGAAAAAAGGCGGGGAATTCCAGCCATCACAAATCGCTAAAAATCAAACAATTAAAACAACACTCAACAAAAGTTACAAAAACAACGCCCTCACCCAATCCTCATCCGCGATGGGTGCAGGGGCTTCCAAGGAGGAAAATGAAGGATAATCTTGCGGATTCGCGGATTCCGCGTACTTCAAACGTGTTTTTACGAGGGTAATGAAGTTACGGTTGGCGTTGAGGTGGAAATCGGAGATGCGTTTCTTGTTTTCGGTAAGAAAAACGCGGAAGGAGTT
>JAHDDF010000400.1 GCA_020629475.1 Saprospiraceae bacterium | reverse complement strand
TTAGACTCCGTTTTGTTACTTTAATAAACGACATTTCTAATGTCTAACATCTAGCGTCTAACGTCTGAATAACAATACTTCAGAGGAATGGCTAGTTGAAAGTCAAGCAATAGATTTACCTAATTGAGCCAAGTGTTTATCTGTTGGCACTAAGTAGTACCAAATCCCCACAATGGTTAATCGCTATTGCCTCGCTTCCTTGGGTGCATTCCACATAATAATAGAATTGGTTCTTTGGATCCTTGGTCCATGTTTTACCGTAGTCTAGGGTATAAACCACATTGTTATTATTATCGATGCACCAAGCATATGCCCCACTGATGGCACTTACGCTTTTGATATTGTTGTTTTTTAGTTCCCAATTTTTTCCGCCATCTTTCGTGAACCAAAGTCTACCATCGTTAACTACCCAAGCAAAGTTCTCGAAAGGAGCGCTTACGGATTGTGCCCCTCCTTGGATCTGCTCCCAGGTTTTACCGCCGTCCGATGTTCGCCAGATAGCCCTTGAGTTTCCGTTGACTACCCAAGCTACATCCGCACTCACAGCGGAAATGGAAGTTCCGTATCCCGTGGTTTGCGTCCAAGTATTTCCGCCATCAAGGGTTCTAAAGATGGTTTCACCCTTTAACGCCCAAGCCACCTTGTCATTAACGGCGGAGATTTGGGTCATGGATCTATCGTCCTTTACGGGATGGAATGTACCTCCTCGATTGGTGGAGCGTTCTACCGTACCCGCCACGTTTATGCGCCAAATGTTTTTGTAACTCGCTGCGGAAATGGGATCGGGGAAAACCCGGCTTCCGCTACAATCCGCCTTGTTCACGATTTCCGCGCTTAGTTTATCACTGGAACCTTCCGCCCATTTTGCTCTTTCCCCATAGACTACCACTTCCGCCAAAGACAAGTAAACGGGTTGGTCGGATTGGCGTACGATACGGATGTAGCGTCCTTGGTGCTTCGCTTTTACGTGAACTTTATCAAACTGTAAATCACGCAGCGTTAAGGCATTTGCGGTAAGCCTTGTTCCGGGATCATTGATATCCTTTTTGATGTACACCACGATATTATTGAAGCGCTCTTGGCAGCAGTCGGTACGGTTGTGAATATCCAATCCCGTAATATCATGCTGTGAACCTAAATCCACTTCCCACCAAGGATTTGCCTCCTTTGCCGTATGCGTTACGGAGTTGGCGCTCCATTTACCATAAGTGTCTCCGTCTACCGCCCGACTTGGGTAGCCCTCACCACTTGTAGAGGATTGATAGGCGGCTTTACCGTATGCGATATTGTATGATGCATCCGTAAGATCAACGGAGTAGTTTTGCCCGAAGGAAATTTGAGCGGTCCCAAGGAGCAACATTACGAAGAGAACGGATTTGAGAGAGACGGTAGAATACATGGTTTTGAATTTTTCAAGTGATGGCTTTATGCCTTTTTTCGTGCTTGACAATTCAAATATCTACCGGTTTTTCCTTGGAATTCGAGGAATGGTAATGATTGGTTGATTTCGTGTAATGAATGGTAGAAACCTGTACACGATCGGTTTTTGTAGAAAAAGGAAAGCCCCGGTTCCATTGGAACCGGGGCTTTCTTCAATTGGGGAGACTCAATCTAGAAATTAATCTTTACCCCAAGGTTAAATCCTAAAGCGGAGTAATTCTCCCTTCTTGCCAAATCCTCCATGGGCATGTTTTCATCATATGATGAGTTGTAGAATTCGTTATTGGAATTCTCGTCCAACATATCCATGTAAATGATTTGCGCCTCATATGCAGGTACCTCGCTGATGTTTTCGTACAAGCCTAAGGCATCGTAGTTGAATTCGCTAAAATCATCCACTAAGGGAATGGCATTGTAAATATCAATTGCCGTATTGATACCATCCGCCAAATCATCCAAAGTCAAAGGGGAACCGGCAAGTTCGTATACACCGTCGTACTTGGTAATGTTGGTTTCATTGGATTTAATGGTTAATGCCGTAAAGTTGAACTCCCCGAAAATGGAAATCCTATCGGATATATTGTAGTCCACACCGAATGCGGCATCTAAGCCATAAGAGAAGGAACCGCTTGACTCGGCTTCAGCGTCTACCGTCCCTACCAAGGAAACACCACCGTCCTCAAAACCCGGAATAGCGACTCCGAAGAATTCCGTAGGGATTTCCGTTGTAGTCAATGAACCATCAATCTCGGAGAAAGTGGTACCACCCACCGGAATTACGAAACCTACACGGGCATAAGGATTAATCTTTTCACCACCACCTTTTACCACCAAGGCAGGTGTGATTCGGATTTGGTTGGAACGGCTGGTAATGCGTTGGTAAATATCGGCATTCAGGATGGTGAATTCACCGCCACCGCCTTCAACGCCAAGGGGAAGACCTTCATAACGGACTTCAGTAAGCTTGGAGCTACCTTTGAAATAGTACACGCCCAAATCAATACCGAAGTGCTTATTGAACATGTAGCCTAAGCCGCCGCCAAAATAAAGCCCGGCACCGCCGGAACCGTAAATATTTTCCGCCATGCCCGGGTTTAATTCCGCGCCTTGAACCGCAGGGTCGAATTCTCCCGCATATCCTACATTCAGGCGAACGTATAAACCGCCATCTTTTTCGTCTTGTGCTTGAAGGCTAAATCCCACGAGGGAGCAAATAGCCATTACCATGATTGTCTTGAGTGCTTTCATTTCCGTTTTATTTAGTGATAGGAAAGTGTTGAAAATTAATGCGACAACCAAGATAGGAAAATCCGATTGGCTCCTAGGAATGTAATTCGGAACTTTTGAGGGAAGGGTATAGGTTCTTCTGTTTTAAAACACCTAAAAATGATACCCCAAGAAGGCGAATACGAATTGTCGGTGATCAAGCACCCTCATATTGATGATATGCATTGCCCCATGATTACTTGGGAGAAGAAGGAAGCTGTTTTAGGGTATGGGTGACCAACATCTATGATATTGCCGGAGGATCTTTAGGTACAACCCTTCTTAATCCCTGTAGGAAAGGTGGATAGGTTTGGAAACCCCGACCTTTGACGGGTTTAGTGTAGAAAACATCAAAATCCGTATAAGGAAGAAATACTGTTCGAGGTGGTAAATTTTTTATTTGAAATTCAGTAGGGAAGATTTTACATGGAAAATACTTGAATACCGAGTTTTATTTATTCCTAGGGTTTTGGTGGTTTCGGAGCGTTAAGAAGCCTAACCCGCTCCTGCAATAACGGTCAATATGGATAGTATGAATTTAGCGTCCATGCAACTCCATGTTAGGCAGGCTTTCATTCGTTTTGAGGAATCGCCTGAACCAATCCATGGTTTCATTAAATCTTTTTTCCTTGAATTCACGGATGCCGTGATCGCCACCTTCGAAGATAATCATGCGGTAAGGGATACGGTATTCCTCGAATGCCATTGCCGCCTTAAGGCTTTCGGTAGATTTTACCCGCCAGTCGGCATTACCGTGAAGGATGAGGATAGGGACATCTTTGGGGAATTCATCCATTATGTGTACCAAGGAGCGTTTCTTGAGTTCTTCCTCCTTATTTTCCCAATAATCCGGGATAAGTTGAGCGTAAACGTTTTTTTCAAATCCGGAACGCCCTGGGTCCATCTCCGTTAAATCCGATTTTCCGGCACCTGCTACGGCAACCTTGATATTATCCATTTTTGTCAAGGCGATATAAGTCATCATGGCGCCTCGACTCCAACCGTACATCCCTATTTTTTCCGTATCCGCCCCTTCCACTTCCTTTAGGACTTCCGGGAGAATGGTAACGTCATTTATATCCTTTCCGCCAAATTCATCTTGTCCTTCACTTTTTCCACTTCCCCGATAATTACAACCAATT
>JAHDDF010000017.1:8068-23393 GCA_020629475.1 Saprospiraceae bacterium | reverse complement strand
TATATTGCTCCCTTAACCCTAAACCCGGCACTAGCCGGACTAAAATCCACGGATGTTAGGGTAACAGCGAATTACCGCCGCCAATGGGCTTCCATTTCCAAGCCTTTCCAGACCATGTCCGTGGCCGTGGATTATAATATCTTAAAAGGGAAAATCGGGGATAATTTAATGGGCGTTGGTTTGGTGATTTTTAATGATCGTGCCGGCTCCGGAAATTTGAATCGTACCCGTTTGATGACCTCTTTGGCATATAGCCAAAATTTAGGGATAGACGGGGCGTACATAAGTGTAGGATTTGAAGGCGGATTTCATAACCAAAGAATAGATCCATCCCAACTTTTATTTGAATCCCAATACGATGGCGAGAGCTTGAACGGCTCCTTGGCAAGCGGTGAGGAATTCGCGCGTACTTCCGTTTGGAATTATGACTTAGGAGCAGGAATAGCTTGGTCTTATTCACCCGGGCATTATTCCAGCGTTTATGCCGGCGGTTCCATTAGTCATATGAATCGCCCTGACTTAAGTTTTTTTGACGGGGAGCCGGATCAACTGGAAATGAAATATACCCTTTTCGGTGGTGGTGAATTCCGCGTAAGCGGATACGTTTCCGTAGTACCTAGGGCGATAATCCTCAAGCAAGGAAGCCATACCGAAGTAAATTTAGGTTCCTACGTAAAATTGAATTTTAATGAGGCACCGAAGGAACAATACCTGTCCATTATGCTCGGGGCAATGTATCGCTTGCGTGATGCCGTAATTCCGATGGTACGAATTGATTACGGTCCGGTAGGGGTAGGGATTAGTTATGATGTAAACGCCAGCTCCTTGGTGAAGGCGTCCCAAGCCCGTGGAGGAATGGAAATAGCCGTTGTTTTCAAAGGCGTAAGTGGCGGGCCGGATAATAAGCCGGTGGTTTGTCCGGAATTTTAAACATACCCTTACCTGAAATACCTAATCCGTAAAAGGGAATCGTTTATCGGAAATATTCTTGGAGCGGTAGAAACATGCCTTTTGATCCAACTAAATTGAAGTATATTGCTGTTATTAATAGGGCAGGTGTCTTATACTTGCCCTATAATTTTTTTTATTGAGGATTGGGAGGGTGCCAAACCCCTAAAATATACTTCTGAACATGAATAAGAATTTATCCAAATTATTTGCCTACAGAACGGACTTGGACATAAAAAGTGCCCAGTTTTTGATGAAGGCATTGGAATCAAATAATCTTCCGGGCTTTGATTACATTGAGTACAAACAAGCCTTGGGTGCCTTGTTGGCGATGAATATGGATGAGGGGACAGCCTTCAAATCCTCTTTCGCTACTGCTTCCACAATGGGGCTTACCCGCCAGAAATTGGTGGATTCCGCCAAGCACTACATGCAGATTTTGGAAAAGGAGAAGGGGCAATTCGATGTTGCTCTACGGAATCGCATCCAGCAACGCGTAGGAGCCAAGGAGGAGGAGAATAATCGTCTTGAAGGACGTTACACCCAAATCCAAGAACAAATGAAGCGTTTGGAGGAGGAGTTGGTTCAAATCAAAACCAGAATCGAGAAGAACAACGAATTGCGGGAAAACGAAGCCAAAAAGCTCGTTGCCCAAAAGGAAAACTTTGAAAGTACCTACGATAAGATCCAAGAGGAGATTACCAAGGACTTGAATAAGATTACAACGTATTTATAATGAAAAATTAATAATGAAGAATGACGAATGAATTTTTCATTTTTACTTCTTCATTGTTCATTCCAATAGTATGTCAGATTTATCTCCCGGGGAGTATTCTCCCAAACCGTTTTTAAAGAGACCTGAAGGAAAGACAGGCGTATTTTTCGGCTTGTTGTTGATAGGAGGGGCAACCTTTTTATTGTACACCTTCGGTGCCGCTATTCTTGCCTTTTTAGGCCAGACCCTTGCCATTGGTTTGGGTTTGATGTTGCTTGCCGCCTTGATTTATATGGTCTTGGACAGGCGTATGCGTACCTTGGTTTGGTACGGGTATAAGAGCGTAATGCGCTTCATTACGGGTATGTTCGTCCAGATTGATCCTATTGGGATATTGAAGAGTTACGTGGAGGATTTGCGGCAGAATTTGAGGAAGATGTCCCAGCAAATCGGGAAGTTGAGGGGAGAGATGCGCCGGATGAAGGGCGTAATGGAAAAGAACAACAAGGACATCGAGAAGAACTTGAAGTTGGCGCGTAAGGCTAGGGAGATGGGCAATGATAAGCAATTAACCCTATCCACCCGTAAAGCAGCAAGGTTGAAGGAGACGAACGGGAAATACGACGTGTTGCACCGCAAGATGGAGGTGATGTACCGCATCTTGGAGAAGATGTACCAGAATTCCGAAATCCTTTTGGAGGACACCAAGGATCAAGTAGCGGTTAAGGAGCAAGAGCGCAAGGCAATCCGTGCTTCCCACAGTGCCATGCAAAGTGCCATGAACATTATTGCCGGAAAGGGTGATAAACGTGAGATGTTTGATCGTGCCTTGGAGGAAATCGCGAATGATGTAGCCAATAAGGTAGGGGAGATGGAGCGCTTCATGGACGTATCAGCCAATTTCATGGATTCCATTGATTTGCAAAACGGTGTTTTCGAGGAAGAGGGCATGAAAATGTTGGAGGCATGGGAGAAGGAGAGTACCTCCTTACTGTTGCCGGAGGAAAAGACCATGTTGTTGGATGAATCCACCTTGGATATTAATGTGGAGGACGCAAGCCCGGATTACCTTGAGGATGACGGGAATAAGTACGATGACTTCTTCGGTTAGAAGGTTTTAGGGGTTAACAATGCTTCGATTGTGAAAAAGCATGATTTGTTATCCTTTTCTTAAAAAAAGTTTGGTAAGTAAGTGGGCATTCATTAAGTTTGGATAAGGTCTAGGGGAAAAAGCCCTATTCCAAGTTCGGCTCAAATGGAATGTCCCCGTTTTACGGGCGGGGTTAAGTGTATTGAATTTACACCATTCCCGTAGGTTATATATAACACCTATGATTGGGTCCGATACCCATTCATAGGTGTTTTTTATTTGGTGTAATGAAAACAAAATTGACATGAAGTGTAAGTACGTTTTGGGCTTGGTGGTAGCCCTTATGTTTCTTGGGCTAAACACGTACGCCCAGAAGGATTTCGATCTATCCAAACTTCAGGTGGATATGACCAATCCTGACGTAAAAGCGAAGTACGAAAAACTCAAGGCCGAAGGCTTTGACTTTAGTAATGTTCCGCAGAAAAAACCCATGAACGAAACGGGTTTGGATGGCGTGGTGAATATGTTTCGTGAGAATCAAAAAAACTTGAAGGAAGCAACTAGGATTCTATCTTTTGAAGAAAGAATTCCCTCTTTAGGTAAGGCGGAAGTGGAACGTCAGATTGCCGCCATTCAAGAAAAAATGTCAGAGGCATCCGGTGCCGACAAAACCCAAATGCAAGATTTAATTAACAAACTTAACGGCAGATTAAGCCAACTAAAATAAACCATAAACGATGAGAAGAATATTTTCATTTATAATAATGATGTTGGTTGGAGTGGCTGCTATTAATGCCCAATGTACTTCAACCACAACGGTTCCGACAGGAGTAATGGCAAGTTCATCGGATATTTGTCAAGGGGATCCTACACCGACGCTTACCGCTACCGGATGTACAGGTGATTGTCTTCCGCCTTGTATTTATGATGCAGCTGCTTGTACGGTTACTGCCACGGTTGAGGTATGTCATTCTTGGTTAGGTGATTTGGATGAATGGCACCTAGTTGGACCCGGCGGAATTGATATCATAATGAATGCAGGTAATCCAAGTGGTTCTACAGGAGGTGGTAGTAGTGGTGGATGTACTGACATCTTTAACGGGGGGGCTGACAATATCTTCATTTTTACCTTTGATTCTGAGTCGGGTGTACCTTTCCCTACAAGTCCGGTATCCGGTTCTACCTATACTATGGAGAATGAAGCCGGAATTAACGGTGGAAATATATCCGCTTCCGGTTGGGGTATTCAAATTTATGATTGCGTAGGTGCTGATGATGGACAAATATCAAGTGTATCTCTTACTTTCGATTGCCCGTCTTGCGGAATAGGTCCGGTAACGTATAATCTAAATACACCTGCGGAAATCTCCGACGGAACTTGTACGGCGGGAACAGCAGCTATTGTGACCGTACCGCCCGCAGCAGTTCCTGAAGTTGGATGGTACGCGGCAGCATCAGGCGGTACGCCTATGGCTACCGGGAACACCTTTAATCCGGCGGATGTTGCTCCGGGTACCTATACTTACTATGCAAATTGCGGTTGCGGTCCCGTTCTTCCGCAAGATGAGTGTGATAATGGTTCCAGGACGCCTGTTTCTTTTACGATTCACGCGAATCCTACTGCTTCCATTACGGCAGGATGCCCTGGTGCATCTTTACTAACCTCTGACCCGGCATTTACCCTTACCGGAATGGCAACCAATGGAACCGGTGCTTGGTCCGTAGCCCCTGCTACGGCAGCCTTTAACACGGGTACAGGTGCGTTTGATCCTGCATCAGCTACTCCAGGAACCTACACGGTTACCTATACGGTATCGAATGCGGGATGCCCTAGTGCCACGGATCAATGTGTCATAACAATAGATCAACCCTGTCCCTCCATTACCGGTGTTACGGTTACACCCAACGATCAGGTCTGCGATGATGGAACCACCTTCGCTCTAGCGGCAACGGTTGACCTAGGCGTAGAAAACACGGATTACTTCTTGATTTGGGAGGTAAGTTATGATAACGGTGGTTCTTGGACGGAAATATTAGACGGTAGAGGTGCGGATAATTTCGCGCAAACCGCGGATGACGTTTCCGTAATAAATTCCACCCACGCACCTACCAATTCCGCAGGGAATTGTGGTGCACAGGACGTAATGTACCGAGCGAATATCGGCTGTATTAGACAATCAGCACCATTGACCTTCTCAGGAACTCAAGGATATGGAGGTGATAATGACCCCGCTGTTGATACTGATGGGGTATGTGCGGGCAGTGGTTCTAACTTCTGCTTGTCTTTAGACTTAAGCGGGCTTCCTCCGGGTTCTACTACTACGGCTATTTCCTTCTCGGGTGACGGCTCAGCTGCTTGTTGCGGGCCTTCTTGGGCATCCGAGGCACACCTTGGATTCATCGCCCCTGATGCTACCTGCCAAAATATTGATGCGGGAGTTGATTTAGGATTTCCTAACTCCTCAGGAGCTTGGAGTTTCCCACTTACGACTGAAACGGGATTAGCCGGAACCAATGCCGTAGGAAATTGGCAAATTTGCTTCGTGGATGATTTGGATGATAATGGAGCAGGTCTTAATGACGGTGAAATCTTCAACCTGTTCATGCAAGTAGGCTATGCCCTTCCGATAACGGCTACGGCGGTTCAACCTGCCGTAGGAGCTACCGTTAAATCTTGTGGTGTGCCTGTAATGGGGACTGATTTCACGGTTCCTTCCCCTGCTTGTTCCGATATTACTCTAGTTTGTGCCGGAGCGCAGGTAATGTACTCCACTGATATGGGTACTACCTATACTTCCGCTACACTGACATTTGACGCTACCAATACGGTTTACTACGAGGTATCATTAACGGATCCGGATTGTTCCGATTGTTCCGTAACCGGAACTTACGTTTATACGCAGCCCGCTGATCCTACCGCTGTTGTAGGAGGTGCTACCTGTGCCACGGGTGTAGTTACTCTAACGGGTACTACCACTACTGCAGGGGCTACCATTAATTGGTACGCCAACCTAGCGGATGTTACACCTGAAGGGAATACGGCAAGCGGTGCGGCTTATGCACCTGCCGTTAACGGTACTCCGGGCATGTATACGTACTACGCGGAAGCGCTTGACCCAAGTACTTGTGTATCCGCTACTCGCGTTCCTGTTATGTTTACCATTGAGGATTGTCAAATCGGGATTTCTGATCCATGTGCTTGCGGTAACCCGAACAACTGCTTGGACCGCTCTGATTTAGGTAATCCTATTGATTACTTATATGAGACAGTAGAGATTACCGCTCCTGCCGGTCAGACTTGGTACATCGATGTATTGAACTCAGGTGAAATGCTTGATCTGCTTTGTGGTGCCGATGGTTCCTTTACGGGTGCGCCCCCAAGCTTGACCACCGGTCCTGCCGGCGCTACCTTTACGGAAACTAGCCCGGGTGTATATATCCTTAATTTCCACCACTCCGCAGGTGTAGGTTATGATGCTACCTTCGCTAACGGACTAGGCGATACATTATCCATTGATAACGTTTGTGCGGGATGTACTGAACCCGTACCGACACTTTCCGAGTGGGGATTAATCATCTTCGGATTGTTGATGTTGAACTTGGCAACCATCTTCGTATTAAGAAGAAAAGACGAAAAGGATACGGCATTAGCTTAATTCCTTTTGATAAATGATTGATGAAAACCCGGTAACCGAATTCGGTTGCCGGGTTTTTCTTTTCCGTCTTCAATTACACCCTTAAATGTTTTTCTTTTGAGGTGCTTTTAGAGTATATTTATTTTATCCAAAAGGAATAAGCACAAGGTAGGGTAGTGAATTATCGTTATTCATTATTCATTATTCATTTTTAATTCCAATCCATGCCTGCATTTGACGCTAAATTTTTTACCCTCTTGTTGTTAATCGTTTTTGCCTTAATGGGAACGACCTTTACGGTGGCTGTCCTGTTTTTTGGCTATGAATTAACCAATGCCGATATTCCTTGTAGTATTATCGCCTCCCCATTGGTCGCTTACTTTTTACATAATATCCTTAAGCGAAAAGAACCCGTCGGAAATAATGAATGATTCCTAGATTTTCATTATTAATTCTTCATTCTTAATTCAATAGAAATGGCTCAGACTTGGTGGGAGGAAAAGAAACCTGTGGTGTTTTTGATTTTAAAATTTCTGGCATGCATGCTGGTGTATTTTATTATTACATCAACCTCGTTTTATAATGAAAGTATATATCCGCACATTACTTCGGCGAATGCAAGTATTTCCGCTTTTATCTTAAAATTGCTAGGTTTCGGGACTACCTCAATGGGGGATAGTATTAATTCTGCCGAAACGGCAATTAGTGTAAGAAAAGGTTGTGACGCCTTGACTCCAACAGCCATTTATGTTTCTATTTTAGCGGCGTACCCCGCAAAGCTTTTTTCTAAATTTAAAGGGATTTTAATAGGAATAGCATTACTTCTTTCCATTAATATTATCAGAATCGTTTCCTTGTTTATCATGAAGTTAAAATCGGAAGCGATGTTTGATTTGTTTCACTTAACGATTTGGCAAATTATCTTCATTTTTCTAGCCCTTCTTATGTGCTTTTTATGGATTAGATCCGTGAACCAAAAAGAGGGTTAGATGAATACCATGACCAAGGCGATAATCGCTTTTTTTGTTGCTGTCGCGGCATTTACCGTAGCATTTTTATTATTTGATTCCATCGGGGTAGAGGATGCGATCATGAATTTTTTTCGCAAACTCCAAATGTTCTTTTTTGATGGCGGGAGTCAAAGCGCAAAGTTTCATAATGCCTATACTCATCCTACTCAATACGGTGTGGAATTGGATGTTTTAATTGAAAATGATTGGGATACCGTCCTGGTATTGTATAATACGGATGTTAGTCCCAACGGAATATTTAAGTACTTCAGTATGAAGTATATGGCATATATGCCTTTCTTGATTTTGGTTAGTTTGTTGTTGGCTACTCCCATGCCTTTTTCCAAGAAGTGGAAATCAGTACTAACGGGCTTGTTATTGTTCTTTGCTTACTTTCTTTTTTTAAGCTCCGTAATTGTTCGTAAACAAATTTATCACTTGCGGGAAAACCTAGGAGAAACCCTTTCGGGAATCATTCATTCCATGGATGAATTCGTGTTTACTAAATTCGTTTCCGAAGGATTTAATTGGATGGTGGTAATGCCGGTAATAATATGGTTCTTTTGCTTGTTGTTGTTTTTTGATTTTTCCGGTTTTTTTAGGGAAGGAGAAAGAGGAGGGGATCAAATTAAAGAATGAACCCGTTAAACCACGGAAAAAGAAATCAAGAAAGTCTTTTAAGGATAACGGAAAAAAGTAATTTCTTACATTGTTTAAGAAAGGCGGATTTTGGTTAATTAATAAGAGAGTCTCGTTTTGTTGGGTTTTTTTTTAGCGGAGTATGGTTTTTTTTGAGAGATTATCGGTTTTGTATTTTATTTTATGCGTTTCATGGTGGCTTGATATGGCGTTTTTTATGATTTATAAAGTCCCTTAATGGTGTGGGGGTTTTCTTAGAGCTATTGTTGTGACATGCAAATCTTGATTTGTTAATAATATTTGTTAGCTTTATGTAATCCGTATGAAAAATTACGGTTTATTTTAGGTTCAAATAAATAATTAACAGAAAGACTAAACGACACAAAGGATGCCGGGTTAAGATAACCGCATACTCTTTTGTGTCGTTTTTTTTAATAAGTTTTTACCATGAAAAAAGTTATTGTAAGCCTTTTTCTTCTTGTATTTTTTTCATTATCAATGGTGGCGCAAAAAGAGATCCGGTATAGGGATGGTGATAAAATTGTAGTTAAAACAATGAGTCCTGAAAAGCAAGATCAATCCCCTGACACCGGCAGGAAGGGTGAATCATTCAATACAAGGGAAGAGCATGTCGCTACGGTTATTTCAAAGAAAATAAAGGAAAAGATTATTTCGAATTCGGCCAAGCAAGCATCTGCTAAGCCTGAGCCAAAGGAGAGCCTTTGGAGGAGACAAGCTCCTTCTCATGGAGTACCCCCTAATAATTAATCCACCCAAATAAAAACCGAGTCATGAATAAGATACTTAAACTATTTATTCCCCTTTTGCTTTTGTCGGGGATGGGTGTTCAATTTGTTTTCGGGCAATGTACGGTACCCGTTCAGCCCATAAATGTAACCGTTGTAGAAACAGGAGCGGGAACGGTTCAGGTAGAATGGGATATCGATTGTGCAGGGCGTGTCCCCGGGCCGTCGTCTTGTACCAATGCGGATCCATCCTCCATTTTTTGGTACGTTGGTGCTTACAGCCATTCCTCCCCTGCGGCTAATGGCTTGATAATGGAGTATGCTTCCGGGACCTTTTACGAGGTAGGATGTGATAATACGATTGTTAGAGATGGTGGAGGTACCGTTGCCAACTGTTTCGATCCTAAGGGGTCGACCTGTAGGGATCAAGAAGTCGGGCAGTTGTTTTCCGGTGGAGGTTCCTCCTTTGCCACAAGACCCGGTACTTTCAGTGCGGAAGATATTTGTACCGCTGATGTATTCGGGGTAGGTGTTGGTCGTGCGGCTACCGTAATTTCAGGTTTGTGTGAAGGTGCTTCCTACGATATCTATGTTTGGGAAATCATTTCGGATAGACCACCGAATTTCGATCCGGGTACTCCTGCCAACGGGGATAAATCATCCATGGCGCATCACGTAGCCTGTGGTTTATCGGGTGTAATTGCGGAATCTCCCGCGAGTGTGGTTCAAACGGTTGACCTTACGGGAACCCTTGGGGTAATCAGCCCGCCGGTGCTTACCGTTGCCGGTGCTACCACTTGTGGTGGCGACGGTAATTACTCAAGTACCCACCAAACAGAACCGGATGTAACGATTTTGCCGGGTTGTACCACTACCACCGATGTACTAATAGGCGCTTCAACCCTAGCCGCGGATACACTCATTTCAGGCGATATCGCCGGGGGTACGGCTACCTTGGGCGCTAATGTGGTGCAGATTAATTGCCGGGATCAGATTACCCTGGCATTACCCACACCTACCGGTTGTAAGGGGATCATTGCGATGAGCCCACCTTTTTGTGATCCATCGATAACCACTACCTCCAATGCCGCTGTATATATGTATTCGGGTGGTTCGGATCCTTTAGCTGATATCTATTTTGCCAATACGAATAATACCTTTCCCGCATGTTACGCCGGGGCCCCGGCCAGTACCAATTCCTGTGAGCCGGACACCGGTTCGGATAATGATTTCCCCAATAACTATACTGCATCTTTCGGGAACTTTATCCAAGGTGGGACAGGATGCTCAATTAACGTTTCCGGTAACCCGTTCGAGGGTGGGTTAAGCCCATTTGAGCTACCCGGGACTTACATTGGTATCCCTGCGGGTGCAACCGACGGTGTTGAAAGATTTATCTCCACCTTGTGCGTTAGGTATGAGGACGATTGTAACGGTACGAAATCCACGACTTGCGTAAAATTTATTTCCGATGCCTCACCGATTACCTTGGATGGTGTAGTCGAGGTGGATGAATCTTGCGCGGGTGCCGCTGACGGGGCAATCCGGTTGAGTGGTTTAGTAGGAGGTTCTACTGACCCTGATAGAGACGGAACGCTCACGGGCGCCAATTATGTTTTTACTCCTGATCCCGGTTTTACCCAAACCGCTGCAGGGGAGTGGGAAGCTACCGGATTAGCAACCGGTACTTATGAAATTACGATTTCCGATCCCAATGCCGCAGGCTGCGGTTCCGCTTGTGATGTTGAATTTACGGCGGTAATTCGACCTAAATTGCCATCCACGATAACAGGATCGGCAGTAGTTTGCCCGGATCAATGCGTTATGGTGGATGCGCTTCTTACGGAAAATCCCATCGTGAATTATGATATAACCAGTGCGATTGATTTTTCAGGAGGATGCGCCCCGGGAACTACCGCACCAACGACTTATCCCGTTACCACTTTTGTAAACTCGACTTCATCCGTAGCACCACCGGGCGGGACTTGTTCCACTACTATCGGAACGGGTTCAACGGATATTACCTTGGTAGATGTTTGCTTTGAAATGACCATTGCCGACTTTTCCCAAGTTTACGTTTCCTTGGATAACGGTGCGGATTGGGAAGATTTATTTGTGGGAACCGGTTTTGCCGGTGGAACGGAAACAGGGTCGGGTGCGGTATCCTTCTGTGCTTCCGCTCCTGTAGGGGCAACCTATGACGGTGTCCTTGACGGCGATGCCGGTGGCGCGAACTTTAATGGTGATGACATAAATAATTTCGTGCTCTTCGTTCGTGATTTGAGTGGCTGTGAAAATACCGTCATTACTTCGGCAAGCGTTGTGGTGCGTGATAGGTGCGTGGAGCCTCAAACGGCAGCCATTTGTCTAGCTGCCGATGATGCGATAAACGGCGGTCCCTTGAGTTGGAGCTTTAATTCCGGTCCCGGTCCTGATTTATTGGACTTAACGGTAGACCCGAATGATGAATCAGGAGAATTTTGTGCGGCTGCCGCGACGCCTGCGGGAGATTATATTTATGACGTGAGCGGCTTCCACATAGCTACGGGTTCCAGCCCTACTATTTGTTGCCCCGCTAGCGGGCAAGTAACGGTGGAAGTATTGGATGTTCCGCCTCCGCCGACTATTGGTGGTTTAGTAAACGGGGATGAATTTTGCGAAAGTGATATCCCTGTGGATATAACGATTACGCCGCCACTTGATCCTACACCCGGTGCAGTAAGCTTAGCGAATACGGTTGCCGGTGACTTCGGAGGATCGGTCGTTCATGCCGTAGTATATGAGGGACCCGGTGCAGGGGGAGCTGCAGTGGGTGTCTTGCATGGACAAGATTTCATTGCGGATCCTGCCCAGATTTGTGCAGGACTAACAGCCGGTTATTCCGGTACGACCCTGTCAAATTTAGCGCCCGGTGATTATACGGTAGTATTCGCCAATTTTGGGAATGACGGGTTAAATGATAATAGTGATTATGAGGTAGTGGATCAATGCGGTAACGTAATCGCTACCGCAGCGGAAGCCATCACCAATGGTGTGCTAACCTGTGGTACAACGTATTCCGTCGACTTTACGATAGCGCCTGAACAGTTAGTGGTTTCCGGCCCGGGAGTGGTACAAACCAGTAATCCTGACGGAATAGCCAACAACGGTGATGAAACCTATCATTTCGATCCCGGTTTAGCGAATTTAGCCGCGACCGATGGTTCCGCTTGTAATGAGAATTTAGTAACCATCGAAATAACTTCCTCTTGTGGTTGTATCGTGGAGGAGGAAATAGAGGTTTCCGTTTATGATGAACCAACCGCAACGGATCCCACCGCAAAAACGGTAGGGGATTGTGCCGGTGATTTAACCGTTACTTATACCTCAGCTGAAATATTGGCGGGTGTTTCCGGTGGTACGGGGTCGTATTTAATGACCTATGTAAACCCTGTAACGGGAGCTGTGGTCGGACCCACTCCGGTAGCCGACGTTACCTTGTTCGGTAATGGGCAAGACGTTGTTCTTACCATCACTGATGCGGATGCCCTTTATACGGCTTCCTATACGGATAGCGATGCCGCTACCCAAAATTGTGACGGAAACGGTTGTAGTACTACCCTCGTATTAACCATTCCTTCTTGCCCCGTTGATTGTGATGCGGGAACGGCTACTTCGGGAACTCCTATCCTTTGTATCGGGGAGGATGTTTCCATTTCGGATATGACGGCAATGTTTGATCACAGTTTAGCGTCGGATGATCCTGGCTTGAACCAGCAATTAGGATATGCCTTTACGGCAGGCTCAGGAAGTACCGTTACTAATCAAGCGGATATAAATGCGGCTCCTTTAGTGGTTGCTGCTACTCCTACTGACGGTGCCGGTCCGTACACGACTACTTTTGTAAATCCGACAGGAGCGATAACGGCTCCCGGGGTATACTCCGTTACACCATTTATTTCAACGGAAACCATTACGGATTACGGACCGTTTAACGCACCTACAATAGGACCTGACGGAACCGCATTGTTAAATACCAATGCTTCTTATTATTTCTCCACATTACCCGAATTCGGGTGCTTAAATGCGGGAGAGACACCAACGAGTTTATCCGTTACGGTTACCATAAATAATTTTATCAATAATTCAGGTTGTACATCTCCGGGAACCTTCTTTATAGATGCTTACGTGAATGGTACAACGAATGCTGAATATACGGGTGATTTTGCCACGGGACCCTTAACAATAGGTTCTCAATTGTCTTTTGACATTACGGATTTTTCCGGTTATGATGCCGACCAATCCTTGTCCGTGCAAGTTTCCCCGAATTGGACTTCAGGGGGAGGTGCTCCCGCGGATTGTAATACCCCGGGCGCCTTGGACGCGGAGTCTGATTACTTCTTGGATTACACCATTACCGTTACGGCAGTGTATAGTAAAACATTCCCTTCTCTAGCTGAAGGTTCTTGCTGTGGTGACATCGGAACGCCAACGGATATTATCCTTTTGGATGATATCGTGATCGGAACCGTAACCGTTACCGAGGATTGTGATGCCGAGACTTATGAAGTAACCTTTACCCCAACGGGTGGTGCGCCGGGATTAAACGGAACCACGGGCGTTTCCTTTACCGCCGAATACGGGGTGACCGCCGTAGGTTCGACATCCGTATCACCTGCAGGAAACGGGGATGGTGCCACAACGGGAACAGGAACAGGTGCCTTTACCTTGACCTATCCAATCGGAACCGATTATAGCTTTTCCGTTGCCAACGTAAACGCTTCCGATGGAAGTGCATTAATTTCCAATGATGCCACGAATGGTTGTCCCGTTAATGATAGCGGAACGTCTCCGGTTAAGGCTTCTACGGCATCCACTACTTCCGGGTTTTCCTTGTGTCAGGGGGAAACCATTGGTGCCGGTGCCGGGTTGTTGGCATCCTGTGGTGTGGGATCAAACGCTACCTGGTATGAGGATGCGGCAGGAACTGTTTTAGCGGGTACCGGGGCAATATTCGCACCGAGTTCATATGGAGGAACTCCCGTAGAAAATCTAGCTCCCGGTGCATACACTTTCTATGTTCAATGTAGCACGGTTTCCGCTGACTGTCCCAGTGATTTAAGCCCTGTGGATTTGACCGTAGTATTGGCACCAATAGCCGAAATTACCTGCCCTGCGGTTACCATAGGTGCTTGTAAGTCGGGAATAATAAATTTGGCACAGAACGATGGGAACGCTGTTTCTCTTGCTGCCGGCTCAACGGGTGTTTTTTCAGGGACTGCGGCTCCTTATATGCAAGGGGATCCAAATCCCGGGGGCGGCGCATTTTTTGACCCGAGTTCCATGCCTGTAGGAATCCCCCTTACATTGATATATACTGTCACAAGTACGGATGGTTGTACGGATCAGGTTAGCTGTACCTTTACCATTACCAATGACTTAGAAGCTACCTCGGGTAAATTCTAATTGACTCGGGGCAGGGGTGTCGGGATTCCGGTACCCCTGCTGCGGCAAAATAGTTGAAATTTTAACCTGAAAAGTTTTGGCTACCCCGATTATGCTTATTATTATTGTAGTACCGACCACGCAAGTGGTAGGTATGTTTTAAATCCGGCTCAAATGATCAAGTTTTATAATGCTTGCATCCTAGGTTATTTTGTAACCTTTTGTGTGAGATAAAAATTTTAAGAAAAGGCATTACTGCAGGAAAAGTCCTGCGGTAATGCCTTTTTGCATTTGAGTCAGATAGAGTTTTAGCCGGAATTTTGTTTTAATTTATTGTTTTTCAATTATTTACATCTCAAAAGAGATTGAAAATGAAGAAAAGGAACTTGTCCATAGGTATTGTGTCAGCACTAACGTTACTGTTCGTGCTTAGCTCTATTACCGTCAATGCCCAAACTACCTATCACCGCCAATCAAAGGCGGCTAACATCGAGCAAAGGCAAATGAATGAATCAGAATCCATTCAATTGAAATCGGATTTTGATGAGTCAAAGAAAGTGTTGATTTCCAAGCAAATGAAACAAGGAAAGATGCGCTTGGAGTTCAATGCCCCAATGGTTGATGCCCTTTCGGGTAGCTCCATTCGTGCTTTTGTGGAAAAGATTCAAGGTTCCAACTTCACAGGTTTACGCGGATTCGCTATTGACATCAAGTCAAAAGTTATTACCGCGGATTTTGCCCCCAATGCCAGGGAAGAGGATATACAATCCTTGTTCTTGGCTTTAGCCGTGAATAGCTATGACTGGAAATAAGAAAATTAGACGAACCGTCAAAACGGGAAAAAGGAATATCATGAGGAATATTTCATACATTCTTTCTCTTCTTTTGTGCATGGGACTTTCCCTACAATCCTTTGCGCAATCTACTACATGTGCCGGCATACCGGGGGTCACCTGTGATCCTAATGCCACATTCGTCTTTACACCGAGCGGAGGTTCCGGAGGTGGTGGAGCAGGCACGGATTATGGATGCTTAGGCTCCCAGCCGAATCCGCAATGGTACGTTTGGGCAGCGGATGAATCCGGTCCCATTTCCGTGGATATCGTTTCCTCGGGTCC
>JAHDDF010000017.1:0-7968 GCA_020629475.1 Saprospiraceae bacterium | reverse complement strand
TTTGGGCAGCGGATGAATCCGGTCCCATTTCCGTGGATATCGTTTCCTCGGGTCCTGCAACGGATATGGATTATATCTTGTACGGACCATTTGATTCCCCTACCGGGAACTGTGGGAATCTTACTGCCGGAAATACCATTGATTGTTCCTATGCCGGAGGTACCAGTCCGGAACAAATTAACGGAACCTTGGAAGTAGGGAAATTCTATGTTCTCCTTCTAACAAATTTTGGAGGCGTTACCACCAATATTACCCTTACCCAAGTTGGCGGTACGGGTTCTTTGGGAGGTCCCTTATCATTTGAGATTTCCGCTTCAGGACCCTTTACGTCTTGTGGTGCCCCAATTACATTGATAACTACGCCACCGGCTTCCGATCCTAATGTAACCATTACCGGCTTTTCCGGAACGGGAATTACGGATATGGCAAACGGTGTTTTTGATCCTCAAGTGGCGGGTGTAGGTACCCATACCATTACGGCAACGGGAACATCTTTTGGTTGTCCTGTTGCACCAACGGTTGATATTACGGTTGACCCTTGTCCTGTTGATGCAAGCATCGCCGATCCTTGCTCCTGCACCGACCCCATGAATTTTGAAACGGGTGGTGTTTTCTATTTCCATGAAGTGGTGGAAATTAATTCAGGTCCGGGATTGAATTGGGAACTAACTTCATTAAACTCCGGGGCTATTTTTGACGCTACGGGTACCCCAATAACTTTACCTGCCGCTTTGACCGATATTGGTGGCGGTACTTATCAAATAGAATTCTTTCACCAAGACGGGGGCGGCTACGATGCCAACTTTGCCGAAACGGGTGGCTTGGCTCCCGCACAAACCATTTCCAATTCCTGTGGTCTTCCTGCCGCTCCTTCCAATGCACCCATAGATATATATGTATGCAACGGTGCAACTAACGCGGCGTTCACCGCCGAGTGTATGGAAAACGAGGAGGAGTTCATCATGAACCAAGGAGACGTTACGGATAACTTACCTTATATAACGGCGGATGCCGTTGGTATCACCAATGGATACAATACCTCTTATACGGTACCTGCACCGGATGGGGTAGGGTGTACATTGGTTTCCGTTACGGCGGAAGTTACTATCAGTAACACGCAAGCAAATATTGGAGGAAATTGTAAGTCCGTTGGAGCATTCTACCAAGATGATGAGTTAAACGGTGGATTTATTAATACCCCGATTAATCTTCCCGGTGGACCTGCGTCCGCGTTTAACGGAACTTATTCTTTCGAATATGTGGCTCAAGGGGCTACCACGGGTGACGTTATTTCCCAAATTTGGAGTGTAGGATTCACTACACCGGGTGGTTGTACTGATCCTGATCCGGAACCGGAAACGGACTGGCGTGCGGATATCTCCGTTGTTTGGACTACGGTTTACGAATGTGGTGCTACCATTACTTGGTATGCCGAAGATGCGGGAAGCCCGGGTAATCCTGATTTGACTACACCGATTTTTGATGCTACCCCCGCATTTACCTCCGACGGTAACGGAACCCTTACCCCGGTAACGGGTAATCCTTTTGATGCTATCGCAACGGGTAACGTTGATGCTAGCGTTGCGGGAATCTACAACTTCTGGTCTACTTGTGAAACCGGTGGAGGATGTGAAGGAGAACCAACGCTTTCCCGCGTTATCGTTTATCCTGATATGACGATTTCCACCAATGAAAAAATATGTGACGGTTCCGTAGATGATGAATTCCTGCTTGCGGATGATCCGATACCTCCGGGCGGTGACCCGACCGATGATGTAATTACGGCTGATGTTACCGTTTCTTTTGTAGGGGGTACGATGCCGGTAGGAGGAACCATTACCCTTGTTGATTCCGACGGCTCATCCAACCTTACCGCTGCGGTAGCACCCGTTACCGTAAACGTAGGTGATGGTGAGGTCGTTTTCGAAAATGTAACCTTTACCGCAGGTGACGTAACTTGGGAAGTAACCTTTACGGACGCTCTTGCTAATAATTGCGTAGCCACCGATGCGGCTCAAACTTTTGAGGGTTGCTCTTGCTTACAATATGCTTGTAATGACGATGCGGCTTATCAAGCCAATTTGGTAACCGGAAATAATCCCGCACTTACTACCGTATACGTATTGGTGGATGATGCTTCAGGAAATATCCTTCAAATGGATGCCGGTGCCGTGTTTGATGTGACAAGTCTTGCTACGGATACGCCTTACCCGATTTACGCGATTAATTACGATCCTGCCAACATGGTAATTCCTGCGGTAGGTTTGAATATTTCCGAATTTTCGGATCCAACGGATGATTGCGATGACGTGGACGTATCTTGTCCTTGTTACCTAATCGTTCCTCCGGATTTCACCATTACCGATAATGATGAGTGTGACAATATCAACCAAATATTGATTGATGATGTTACCGGAGGATTCGATACCGATATATACACTGATGCTACAACGTATACCTTGTACGCTGATGATGATATGGATTTTGCCAACGGAACTTTGGCATCCATCGATGCTTCCGCTGCGGGTCCATACACCTTTACGGGTGCGGATTTCCAAGTAGCGGTTGAAACGGATTTCTGGGTACACATCGTTGATGGTACCGGTTGTCAGTATACTGAGATGATAACCGTTCATCCGGTTTACTCCGTTGCACCGGGTGCGGATTTGATTTGCTTGTCTCCCGATCCGGGAACTACTACCATTTCAGATTACGCTTTATCCACATTATTATTACCTCCGCCTCCACCTGCCGTAACGGTTCCCGGGCAATGGAGTTCTGCGGATATTAATATTGTTGATCCTGCATTAAACACCGCCTACATCCCTGCCGGGGATTTGGATGCGGCTTTAGTTGGTTCCGGTTCTACTACGGTAACGGTGACCTATACACCGGGTGGTGGTATCGGTGCGGCTTGTCCGGGAACACCTGTTGATTTTACGCTTACCCTTAGCCGTCCGGATGTTCCCGTAGGAATTCCTTATACGGTTTGTGAAGGTGCGCCCGTCCCCATCGGGGAAGGTCTAGGTTCCAACTGTGGTGTTTCCACACGTTGGTATGATCAAGATGGTGTTACCTTATTGGTAACCAAACCTGCGGGTGAATTCTTTGATCCTACTACGGAATCTCCTACTCCTCCATCCGCTGCAGGTACTTATACCTACTTCTTAGAGTGTGTTGATGCTGATGGTTGTATCAGTGATATCGCTTCCGTCGTATTTACGATTGAAGCCATTCCTCCGGCTCCTGCCGTAACGGATCTATATTACTGTGAGGACTTTACCGGTTTAGTAGAGGTAGTGCCTACATCCACTTTACCTACCCCTCACTACTTTAATTTATACCAATCCGGTGGTGCGGCACTTGACGTGCTTCAAACCGGTTTCGATATGGCGAATTATTCCCCCGTCAATTTCGATATTACTACTCCTAACATCTATTCTTTTGAGGTATCACAATCCGTTCTTGCCGTAGACGATCCATTAGATGTGGATGATGTTTATTGTGAAAGCCCGGCGGTACCTCTCAATATATATGTATTCCCTAAACCAACTTTGGGTATTACCGTAGCGCCTACTTGTACAGATGGTGCAATTACGCTTAATACCAATAGCCTTTTGACTCCTCCATCCTTGGTAGGATTCGAAATGACTAATGTCGAGTACGTATGGTATGAGGATGCCGACGGTGACGGAATCGCGGAGCCTAACGGTGACGACGGTACTTCACTAGGTTCTACTACCGTACCCACTTTCACGCTAGGAGCACCCGCCACATTGGGTGATGACGGAAACGGTTACTTCTTCTTGGTGAACTATGAGCACCAAGAAATCGCTACCGGAACCGCGGTAGTAACTTGCCAATCCGATCCTTCCGCGGTAGATGTACTTGTTGTTTCCGATATTCCTTCTCCTTCCGTAATCAATGTAAACATTTGCGAAGGCGAGGCATTAACTTCAATGGCTGCTACACCGGTAAACCCTGCCTATGAAACCAATTGGTATTCCGATATCGCGGGTACGGTTCAAGTAGCTTCCAATACTACCTTATACACACATGCCGGTCCTACTACTCCGGGTACTTATACCTATTATGTAGAGAGTGTTGATCCTGTAACGGGTTGTGTAAGTGAGTTGACAAACGTATCAACTACCATTGAGGCAGCACCTGTCGCTCCTGTTGTAGACGACCAAATCGTTTGCCAAGACGGTCTAATCGTGGATATTATTCCTGTTCCTCAAATAGCGGGAGACTGCTCCTTTACGGTTGAGGGACCCGGTGGTATTCTAGGACCTCAAACCTCCTTTACCCAAGCGGATCTTACTTCCATTGGCTTGGATGTAACTACGGCAAATACCTATGATTTTGATATTTATCAATTGTGCGGTGCTCAAGCTTGTGTAAGCCCTGTTGATGAATTCAGCATTCAAGTTAATCCTACACCTACGGTTACCGCAGGGGTGGATGACATTGATGTTTGTCTAGGAGAAACCTTCACCCTTCAAGGAACTACTACTACCGCAGGTACAACCTTTACTTATGATTGGTATGATATCACGGGTACTGTTTCAGGTAGCGGGGTATTCTTAGGAACCGGACAAATGCTTCCGATTACCGAAACCAATCCCGGTGTATACACCTACGAGGTTGAACTTACGGTAGATACTTATTGCGATCCTGTCTTCTCCGCTCCGGTAACGGTTACCGTTATCGATGTGGATGAACCAACGGTTGTAGCCAATGACGAGTACTGTGACGGTGATGTTTCCTCTAACTTGGAGGTAAGTTACGGCGGTCCTCTTGCTAACACGCAAATTAATTGGTACGAGGATGCGGTTTCAACTACCATCCTTGGAACAGGTACAACTTATAATCCGGGAACACAACCTGTAGGAACCCACGATTACTTCGCGCAAGTAGTGGATTTAGATTCCGGTTGTGAATCAGATAGGGTAGCGGTTACCGTAACGGTTTACGCCAATCCTCCTGCTCCAACGGTAGTGGATCAAACCATTTGCGTTGGCGGAACCATCGCTAATGTCGTTCCTGTAGGAAGCACTCCCGGAAGCACCTTTACCGTAACGGGTACGGATGGTATTACCACCATTTCCGGTCAAACCTCCTTTACCGATGCGGATATGACCGCACTTGGTTTAGATAACGCGACTGCAGGTGATTATCTATTCACCGTAGTTGAGGATTTAGCAACGGCAGGAATGTGTTCCGGTGACCCGGCAACCTTGACCATCACTGTTGATCCTACGCCTACCGTCACGGCAGGCGCGGATGATACGGATGTTTGCCTAGGTGATGGCTTTACCCTATCAGGCGCTACCACCACTGCCGGTACAACTTTCACTTATGATTGGTACGATATTACCGGAACCGTTTCCGGTAGCGGAACTTTCTTGGGTACCGGCGCAAGTTTACCGATTACTCCGACTAGCTCCGGCGTTTACACTTACGAGGTTGAGTTAACGGTTGATGCTACTTGTACACCGGTATTCTCCAATCCTGTAACGGTGACGGTAATCGATGTTCCTGAACCAACGGTAGTTGCGGAAGCAGCTTACTGTGAAGGTGAGACACCAACGGATTTGGAAGTAGCTGATCCGGGAGTCGGATTTACGGTTAACTGGTATTCCTCTTCTACTTCTACTACCATCCTAGGAACCGGATTGACCTATAATCCGGGAGCTCTTGCTGTTGGTGTTGCCGATTATTTCGCTCAAGTAGTGGATGATGCTTCAGGATGTGTATCCGATAGAATTCCTTTAGAGGTTACCGTATACGCCAATCCTCCTGCACCTACGGTTTCCAATCAACAGATTTGCTTGGGTGAAAACATCGCTAATGTTGTTCCTGTAGGCAGCGAGCCAGGAAGTACCTTCACGATTACGAGTACTGATGGATTAAGCTCCATTAGTGGTCAGACTTCTTTTGATGAAGCGGATTTAACCTCCTTGGGTCTAGATGTCAATACGGTTGGCTTCTATAACTTCCCTGTGGTTGAGGATTTAGCATCACCCGGAACTTGTTCCGGCTCCTCTGCTACTTTAACCATTGAAGTACAAACCACCCTTCAACCCGCTGCTACTAACGATGGTCCGGTTTGCGAGGGAGATGCAATTACGCTTTCCACACCTGATGTTCCCGGTGCTACTTACGAGTGGCTGGATGCAGGTGGCGCTTCCGTATCTACGGATAGGGAATATACATTTACCCCATTATTATCCGATGACGGTGCAACTTATACCGTTATTGTTACAGGTGCCAACGGTTGTCCTTCACCGGCTTCCGGAACCACCACGATTTCCGTTATTTCTACCCAGCCTACCTCCGGTTTCCCGACCACTATTTGTGAAGGAGATGCAGGTGGTTCACTGACTGCTGCAGCTTGTACATCAGGCGCGGACGTATACTGGTATGAAACGGAAACATCCATGACCGTACTTACTACCGGCTTGACCTATGCGGTACCTAATACCGGCGCTTTGGCACCGGGTACTTATACCTATTGGGTAGCTTGTGAGGAAAGCGGTTGTGCAAGCATCAGAACAGCGGTTGACCTAATTGTTGAGGCGGCTCCTCCTAGTCCTGTAGTTGAGGATCAAACTGTTTGTCAAGATGGAATCATCGTTGATATCGTTCCGATTGAAGCGGTAGCTGGTGATTGCTCCTTCACGGTTGAAGGTCCCGGTGGTATCTTAGGTCCTCAAACAAGCTTTACGCAAGCTGATTTGACTTCTATCGGTTTGGATGTGACTACCGCAAATACTTACGATTTCGATATTTACCAGCTTTGTGGGCCTAATGCTTGTACAAGCGAAGTATCTGATTTCTCAATCACTGTTAATCCTACCCCGACCGTTACGGTAGGAGTGGATGATATCGATGTATGTTTGGGTGAAACTTTCACTTTAACAGGTACGACTACCACAGCGGGTACAACCTTTACCTACGATTGGTATGATATCACCGGAACCGTTTCCGGAAGTGGAGTATTCTTAGGTACGGGTCAAATGTTCCCCGTAACGCAGACGAATCCGGGAGTTTATACTTATGAAGTAGAACTTACCGTAGATGCCACTTGTGATCCTGTCTTCTCCGGTCCGGTTACGGTTACGGTAATTGACGTGGATGAACCAACCTTGGTTGCTGCGGATGAATATTGTGAAGGAGATGCTTCCTCTGATTTGGAAGTAAGCTATGGCGGACCACTAGGTAATACTCAAATTACTTGGTATTCTAGTCCTACTAGCACTACTATCTTAGCTACGGGTGCAACCTATAATCCGGGAACACAACCCGTTGGTTCATATACTTTCTATGCATTGGTAACGGATTTGGATTCCGGTTGTGAATCCGAAAGAATAGCTGTTCCTGTTGTAGTATACGCTAATCCTCCTGCTCCAACCGTTACTGACCAGACCATCTGCGAAGGCGGAACCATTACTGACGTAATTCCTGTGGGAAGCGGTCCAGGAAGTTCCTTCACCGTTGAAGGTCCCGGCGGCGTTATTGTTGGTCCTCAAACCATCTTTACGGATGCTGATATGACCACTGTAGGATTGGATAATGCAACTGCGGGTGATTACGTATTTACCGTTGTTGAGACACTTGCTAGTCCCGGAAATTGCTCCGGTCTCCCTGCTACCTTGACCATCACCGTTGATCCGACACCTGTCGTGAACTCAGGTGTTAGTGATGAGGATATTTGCTTGGGTGAAACCTTCAATCTACAAGCAACTACCACCACAGCGGGTACCAGCTTTACATATGATTGGTATGACATCACAGGTACTACCTCCGGAAACGGGGTGTTTGTAGGAACAGGAGCAATCCAACCGATTACGCCTACTAATCCGGGTGTTTACACCTACGAAGTAGAAATGACGGTTGATGCTACTTGTGATCCTGTATTCTCCGGACCTATTTCCGTAACGGTACAAGATGTTGCGGAGCCTA